>JADGRK010000342.1 GCA_017880985.1 Rhodoferax sp.
TCCCATTTTCAACTACTTGATCGACGATTTTTGACATATGGTTATACGCATTGTGACCAATAGCCGCGATAATTACAGGTGTGAAGCCCGCCAGACTGCCGCTGGTGCAATCCTGGAAACAGGGCACTGGAGGAACGTCCGGACTGCATAGGGCAGCGTAGCAGCTAACGGCTGTCCACTGAAAACCCGGCCCGCAAGGGCTGGGCATAAGGTGAGGATCAGAGCAACAGAGACGAGCCGCTTAAGTGCGGGTGAAACGGGCAATCTCTACGCGCAGCAATACCAAGTAGGCACACGTTGACGGGGCCCCCGGAGTGTGCGGGTAGGTAGCACCGAGCTGTTGGGTGACCAACAGCCCAGATTAATGGCAGTCACTTCTGCAAGCCCGCAAGGGCGTGCAGTTGCACAGAATCCGGCTTATCGGTGGGCTTCACACTTTTATTTGGCCAGCAGATTGGTGCCAGCAGCACCCACTGCCGCGTAAACGTACAGGCCGCGCACCACGGCGTAGAGGTCATTGGTGTTGGTTGATGAAGCCGCAGTCCAGCTGGCGCCATCGGTACTGAAGAAAATCTTGCCACCCGCGCCCACGGCAACAAACTGCGTGCCATAGGTGACGGCATTCAGAGCCGTGACACCCGGCAGAACCTGCGGCACCCAGCCGCTTCCATCGATGCTGCTGAGCAGTGTGCCAGAAGCACCAACTGCTGCGAACATGGTTGTTACAACGCCCGCCGAGTTTGTGCTGGTGCCATAGGCGACCCCACGCAAGTCAGCCGTGGTGCCCGACGTGACACTGTGCCAGGTCACGCCGTCTGAGCTTTCGACGAGGGTGCCGCCAGCACCGACCGCGACCCAGGTGCCGCTGTTGTAGCTGCTGTAAGCCACAGCATATAAATCACTGGCGGTGGCGGAATTGGCTGCGAGCGACCAGGTGATGCCATCGGGGCTGGTAATGATGGTGCCGCCGGCGCCCACAGCCACGCTCAAATTCATGTTGTTGCTGGCAATCGCATACAGGTTTTGGGTGGTTGGGGCGGTCTGTGGGGTCCATGTCACCGCATCGGAACTTACCAGTATCAGGCCGCCATCGCCGACCAGCTTGTAGGTCCCAAAATAGGAAGCGCCATTGAGGTTGCTGCTGGTGGCGTAATTGATGGCGCTCCAGGTGACGCCATCATTGCTCGAATACATGGCGCCGCCCGCGCCCGCTGCGACGTAGGTCGATACGGACGCGGTTGTCGTACCCGTTGTAGTCGACGTGGTCGTTGTGGTTGTTACGCCATAAGCCAGGCTACGCAAATCATGGCTGCCGGGCGGGTTGGTGGGTCCGGCGATCCAGGCGGAGCCGGCCAACCGGGGCGTGGCGGTAACCGGCGCGGCACCGGGTCCGCCCGGACCACCATTGGTTCTTCCATTGATGGAAAACGAATAGCTGGTGCCGTTGACCAAACCGGTGGGCACGGTCGTGCCGTTGTACACGCCAGCCACGAGGAAAGGCGAGGTGACCTTGAGCGAAACATTGCCGCCAGGCAAGCCAATCCAGCCGTGCATCGATGCCGTGTCAGTCGGCGCAACGCTGGTCGGTCCGTAAAACAGCCAGTATTCAACGCCGTCCACCATATCCCACGAAACCGTAGCAGTGTTGTCTCCGGCCGCCACGGCTAGCCCGGTTGGTGCCGGTGCCGGGTCGCCACTACCGCAGCCTACTGACATCAGTACCGAGATCAGTACGGCGCCAAACAATTTAAATGAACGCAAAAACATAAATAGACCCAAATGAAGTAAACCAGCCTCTCATACCATTATCGAATATTTCCTCTGCCCAATCGGGCACTGACTTGCATGCGCCGCTAAAAGCGCTCAGCCGGCTGCAAATAGCGCCATTGCCCAACCGGCAAATGGGCCAGCGTGACCCGACCCACGCGAAGCCGCTTGATGCTGAGAATCTGTAGTCCGACGCGCTCGCACAGATGCGCGATCAAGCCCGGATGTACACCTTTGAGAGCAAACCGCAACTTGGCCGACGCTTCGCCGCTGCTATTGAGACTGACCTTCACCGGCGGCAGGGGCTGACCCTCAAGCGCCAGTCCCTGGTTGAGTCGCAGCAGGCTCTCAGGCGGCACCTGGCCCGCCACCTCCACAATCAGTTCCTGTTCCATCTTTGTAGCGTCTTCGGTGAGCTTGCGCAGTATGCGCCAGTCCTGCGTGAAGACCACCAGGCCACTGGCCGCAGTCTCCAGTGGTACGGCCGCAGTGAGCCTGGAAAAATGGCGCTTGAGCACCCGCGTGCCAGAACCGCTTTGTGGTGCGTCATCTGCATAGTGTGTGGCGGCATTCAACAATTGCTGCGCCGGTTTGATATGGGCGTTGGCCTGGCCCAGTGTGGCCATCGTGTCAAACCCTGATGGCTTGTGCAGTAGCAGAGTCACGTCGTCAAGTTCCAGCAGGCTGGCGTGCGGGTCAATCGCAACCTGTTGGTCCGAGACCCGAAACATCGGCTCTTCGACCAATTGACCGTTGACGCTGACCCAACCGCCCTGGATGTATTGCTCGGCCTCGCGGCGCGAGCACGGCACCAGGGCGGCGACGCGCTTGGCCAGACGTTCGCCCGTGCGTGGCAGCCCGGGCGCCGGTTTTTTTGAGGGGATCATGAGCGGCATGTTAACCGTCCTGAGGTCCTCACCAGCTCAGCGGATCGAGCCGGTAAAGCTGTGTCAGTTCCTGGTACAGCGCCGGGTGTTCGGCCGCCATGAGCCGCGGCTGCTCAAAGAAGACCTCCGAGATCACCGCAAAAAATTCCGCCGGGTCGGTGGCGCCGTAGTCGCTGAACAAGGACGTTTCGCCTTGCGCTGCGCGTGTCTGCAAAGCGTTGAACTCGGCCCCAAGCACCTGCGACCAGCGCGCATAGTGAGCGCGCCGCCTCAGTATCGGCGCGCCATTGGCGAAACCGGTTTCCTGGTCGAGCTGATGGGCAAACTCGTGGATCACGACGTTTTGACCATCGTCCGGAATGGCGGCGCCTTCAAGCGTGTCGTGCCACGACAAAATCACCTGCCCCTGCGACCAGGATTCACCGGACAGCACCTGGCGCGCATGGTGGGCCACGCCGATGCCATCGGTGTGCTCGCGGTTGACCACGAAGCTGCCGGGGTAAACCAGGATCTGGCGCAAGTTGGGAAAGTAGTCACGCGGGCGATTGAGGATCAGCAGGCAGGCCTGCGCGGCGATGGTCACCCGGACTTCGTCGGTGATTTTCAGGCCGTCGCAGCCGATGAAGGCTTTCTCGGCCAGAAAGACCTGGATGTGCTGCTTCAGCTGAAGCTGCAAATCGGCCGGCATGGTGCGCACATAGGGCACACGCTGTTTCAAAATATCGCGCCAGG
>JADGRK010000343.1 GCA_017880985.1 Rhodoferax sp.
AACTGCTGCCAACATCGGCAACATTTTGATAGCCCAGCGATGCACCGTGGTGTGGTCGACAAATACACCGCGCTCCCGCATCATTTCCTCGACGTGGCGCAGACTCAGCGGGTAGGCAACATACCAGCGCACGCACGTGAGCATGACTTCCAATGGGTAGTGCAGTCGTTTCAAGACCTTGTTCAGGGAGCTGTCGATGAAACTCTTGCGGAAATCAAACATGGTCCGGATTGTCGTTTATGCTTACTGCGACACCCATTTTTTGTTGTCAGCCAGTCTATTTAGACAAAGATTTAAGTATGCCCGCGATTTGTTGTGCGCTCATCTTCCTGAGCGCTGCAATTTTGGGCAACTGGTGGGCCCTTGGCCTGGCGCCTCGTTCCCATTTGTAGACTGACTGATCCGATGCACCCAGCAGCAAACCCATTTGTTCTGCCGATAAATCAAGCCGAGCCCTCAGTGCGGCGAACCCCTTTGAACTAAAGCGGATGGGCGTTGATTCATTCTCTGGTTCGACCTCCTTTGCTGGGGATGCTTTGCTCAATGAGGAAATCTGCTTTTCAAGGGCGGCCACGCGCCGCTTCAGTGCGTTGATGTCCGTGCGAGATGATGTGGCTGCTTTGCGCAACGTCAGAACCTCTGCTCGCACCTCTTTTCGTGCCAGCCGGACAATCTCATTTTTCATTACGGTTGCTAAATTCGGCATTTGATTTTTGCTCGGTTGTGAAAGTAGTATGTTAAGGCCAGTGCGGGCTCCCATGAAACCATACCGCCAACTGCTGCGCGTCTTTTGCACAATCATCGAGACCAGTGAAATCAGGGCGACCAGACAGGCGTGACCGTGCGGTCCTAATACCTGTTACCTGGAGCCAAGAGTAGACTCCACCCCCCTGCCCAATTTCTACAAAGATGCACCCCAAGACAACACTGATAGCTCCGTTCTTGTACCCGGTCGAATCAAAACCGCTACCGAAAGTCGTCCAAATTGAAAAACCCGAGGTTGAGGCGCCAAAGAAACTTTCAAAGTCGCGGCCAGCGAGTAGCAAGAATCCGGTCAAACGGCCGTAATCGCGACAGAAAGTAGATTCGGGAAAATGAAGACACTAAATTGTATCGATCGACTTCGGGCTAAGCGCTATGGCGATCTCCCGAAGGCGACGGAGATCGATGTCAAGCGTGAAGGAGGACGGAGGCGTCGCTGCGCATGCGACTGCTGCCCAGGCCTATCCGAAACGAGACTACATTTTTTTAGCTTTAACTACATCACTGGAGACCAATATGTCCGCAACACCTGCGAGTTCACCGCGTCAGTCTTACGCCGAGGCCTATGCGCGCTTTGATCTCAGGACCGCTCTGTCGGTTCTGTCAGAGAATTTAGAAAAAGGCGTGAATGCCTGTATCGAATGCTGCGACAGGTATGCAGGGTCCGAGCGCGTGGCTTTGATATGGGAAAGCCAGAACGGACATAGCGAAACCTATACGTTTGATCAACTCAAAGAACTGTCTGCTCGCTTTGCCAATTTGTTGTTAGCCTCTGGCGTTGAACCAGGTGACCGGGTTGCGGGGTTTCTGCCCCGCACACCAGAATTGTTGATTACCATTTTGGGAACTTGGCGGGCTGGCGCCGTATATCAACCGCTATTTACCGCATTCGGCTCGAAGGCAATCGAGTATCGAGTAAGCGCGTCACAGGCGAAGGTTATTGTGACCGATGCTGCGAACCGGGCAAAGCTTGATGGAATTGAAAGTCTGCCGTCAATTGTGACCGTTGCCGGGAATGGCGGCGGGGGTCTCCCGGCCGGAGACCTCAATTTCTGGACCGAAGTTCAGCGCCGCGCTCCAGTATTCGATCCAGTCATTCGCAGCGCTAACGATCCGTTCTTAATGATGTTCACATCTGGCACCACCGGGCTGGCCAAGCCACTGTTCGTTCCACTTAAGGCGATAGCCGCCTTCGTCGGGTACATGCGCCATGCCGTCGATTTGCGGCCTGAAGATTCATTTTGGAATATTGCCGATCCTGGCTGGGCCTACGGCCTGTATTACGCGGTCATCGGGCCGCTTGCAATGGGCCATGCCACACTGTTTTATGACGGCTCATTTTCGGCCGACAGTTTGGTGCGGGTTATCCAAAAACACAACGTGACTAACTTGGCCGGTTCGCCGACGGCTTTTCGTTCGCTCATTGCCGCCGGACCTGAGTCCGTACAAGGCATAAAGGGACGACTTCGCGTAGTAAGCAGCGCCGGCGAACCCCTGAATCCAGAAGTGATCCGGTGGTTCGCGAAACATCTGGCAGTGCCGATCCATGATCATTACGGTCAGACCGAGCTGGGTATGGTTCTGTGTAACCATCATGGCCTCGATCATCCGGTGCATATGGGCGCAGCGGGTTTTGCAACACCTGGATATCGGGTAGTTGTGGTCGATGACGATCGTGTCGAACTATCAGCCGGTAAGCCCGGCGCACTGGCCGTAGATCGGACCAAATCTCCTCTATTCTGGTTCACCGGTTACGAAGGCATGGAAACGCCTTCTCTGGGCGCCACCTACTACCTAAGCGGCGACACAGCAGAATTGAACCAGGACGGAAGTATCAGCTTCGTGGGACGTGCTGACGATGTCATCACGTCTTCTGGTTATCGTATCGGTCCCTTTGATGTCGAAAGTGCTCTCATGGAGCATCCTGCAGTGGTCGAAGTTGCTGTGATTGGAAAACCTGACCCGGAACGCACCGAGATTGTCAAAGCATTTGTTGTCTTGAAAGCCAATGTTTTACCAACTGCCGAGCTGTCCGAGGAATTGCGGCTTCATGTACGAAATCGCCTGTCCGCCCATGCTTATCCGCGAGAGATCGAGTTCATCGAGGCGTTGCCGAAAACCCCTAGTGGCAAAGTGCAGCGCTTTATTTTGAGAAACCAGGAAATCGCCAAATAGAGCGGCCTTAGACGGCAGGAATCAAACGCCGAAGAGCGCCAGCGTGGAGGTTGTCACAATAGCGGAGTAAGGACGAAAAGGCAGTGTTAAAAGCCGTGGGGTTTACCGAAACGTAGCTACCCCGCCTCATGGGGCTATGGCACAGACTGGCGTCTAAAACCCCACGGTTTTTAACACTCCCAAACGTTCCTGGACTACGTGGTGGCCAAAATCAACCGCCCACTGCCACCTTGGCTCCCGTCACACCGGCTCACAGTGTCGGGGTAACTGCCGGATTTAGGATGAACCCTATGCCGCGTGGATCGAGGAGTGCTCCGCGGGAGAATAGTGGGCTCACGCTGGCGATGCCCGAGCAGCGCGACTTCAAAGCGAGATGAAGATGTCGAAGACTCAGGCCTATCCAACAACGATTGACGCCGCCGTGCGCTTG
>JADGRK010000344.1 GCA_017880985.1 Rhodoferax sp.
ACCACAAAACCCAGACTGATCGGGTCACCCAGGCGCCCGGCCAGCAACCCCAGCCCAAAGGCGGCGCCGTACCACAGCGGGTTGAGCAGCGAAGGATGCGTACCCAACTCATCCAGACGCTGTCTGGTCCACGCCAGGTGGTTGGTCTCATCGGCACTGGCCTTTGCGTAATGAGCGCGTAGTGCTTCGTTTTTAGTAGCAAACGCCTGCGCCGTGTAGAGCGCCTGAGCGCAAATCTCGCCGACATGGTTGACCCGCATCAGGGCGCCCGACTGGACTTTTTCAGCTTCTGAAAGCACGGTGCTCTCGCCCGGCAGCGTCGGGCAGGGGCGCTCGGCCCGTGGTGCAACAAACAGCGTACGCAAGGCCGCATCGCAGGTGGTGAAGAATTGATCGGTGGAATTCATTGACATCGCTCTCTCATTACAAAAATACATACTAAATGAGATTGTAGCCACCGTTCACATTACGCAGGAAGCTATCAAATATGTAGCATATCAAGCGCCTTCAATGAACGTCCGGGAGCATCCGCAACGGAATCGTCACTGGCCCGTCGTTTACCAGATGCACCTGCATGTCAGCACCAAACTGGCCGGTCTCCACCAGCGGGTGCAGCCGCTTGGCCTGTGCTACAAAATAGTCGTACAGGTGGTGGCCCTCGGCTGGCGCTGCCGCCCCGGTGAAACTTGGCCGGTTGCCGCCCGACGCGTCAGCCGCCAGCGTGAACTGGCTCACCACCAGCAGGCCGCCCGCGCTGCCACGTCCATCCATATCCTGCACGCTGTGGTTCATCTTGCCGCCAGCGTCGCTGAAGATGCGCAGCTTCAAGATTTTGGCCAGCAGCCGGTCGCTCTGGGCCTCGCTGTCGCCGCGCTCGGCGCATAACAGCACCAGCAGCCCGGCGCCGATCGTGCCGACCACCTGACCGTCAACTGTCACCCGCGCCTGGCTCACCCGTTGCAGGACAGCGATCATGCGCGAATCGGGTCGCAGTGGGTTTCGGGCCTGTTCATAGCAGGTCCCGGGCGTCATCAAAATGCGCTTCCACATCGCTGGGCAGCAACTGAATGGTGGCGCGCAGCCCCGGCACGGCACTCATCAGTGCCTGCTCGACGCTGGTGCGCACGGCGGCAGCCCGCCCCAGCGACCAGCTGGCTGGCATGTGCATGTGCAGATCGACAAAGCGGCGCTGGCCCGAGCGGCGCGTGGTGACGTGGTCAAAGCGGATGGTGGGGTGGGCAAACTCATCAAGTGTCTTTTGAATCTGGCGCAGCACATCGGGCTCCACCGCTTCGTCCATCAAGCCTTGCGAGGAGCGCCACATCAGGTGCGCGCCTTCCCACAGAATATTGATCGCCACGCCGATCGCCACCACCGGGTCGAGCCAGAGCCAGTCGGTCAGCGCAACCGCCGCAATGCCGATCACCACGCCGACTGAAGTCCAGACGTCGGTCACCAAATGCCGGGCATCAGCATCAAGTGCGATGGAGCGATGCGTTTTG
Source organism: Rhodoferax sp. (assembly GCA_017880985.1). Lineage (GTDB taxonomy): Bacteria > Pseudomonadota > Gammaproteobacteria > Burkholderiales > Burkholderiaceae_C > Rhodoferax. The sequence goes on from JADGRK010000344.1 coordinate 1,503, forward strand.
GCCGCGCCAAACATCACCCAGGCCAGCAAGCCGTTCAAGGCCGAGCTGATCACGGACAAGGCCAGCCCCCAACCCACCGCCTGGATCGGTTGCGGATCAAACAGCCGGTGCCCGGCGGCCCAAACAATACCCATCGCCGCCGCAATGATCAGCACACCTTCAAAGCCACTGGAGAAATACTCTGCCTTGTGGTGCCCGTAAGGGTGTTCCTCATCCGCCGGGCGCTGCGCGATGGTCACCATCAGCAGGGCAAAAATGGCACTCGCCAGATTCACCAGCGACTCCATCGCATCGGACAGCAAACCAACCGAGTCGGTGATGTACCAGGCCCAGGTTTTGAGTGTGATGGTGATGATGGCCACGGCCACCGAGCCCCACAGCAGGCGCGGTGGCGTCAAAAACCGTAACGGGATGAATGACATGCTGACCTAGGCGAGCGTCACCCTGGCAAACTTGCGCTTGCCAACCTGCACTACATACGTGCCCGCGCCCAGTTTCAGCCCTTTGTCGCTCACCACGCTGGAGTCGATGCGCACGCCGCCGCCGTCAATCAGGCGGTTGCCTTCGCCGCTGGACGCCGCCAGACTGGCCAATTTGAGCAGGGCGCCAATGCCCACTGGCGCGCCGCCCTGCCCCAGCGGCAAAGCCAGTTCGGCAATCTCGTCGGGCACGCCCCCCTTGCTGCGGTTGATGAAATCCTGTTCCGCCGCATCGGCGGCCGCGTGCGAGTGAAAGCGGGCCGTGATTTCCCTGGCTAGCGCCACTTTGGCGTCTTTTGGGTTGCGACCAGCCTGCACCTGCGCTTTCAACGCGGCAATCTCGGCCTCGCTCTTGAAGCTCAGCAAGGTGTACCAGCGCCACATCAGCAGGTCGGAAATGCTCAGCACCTTGGCGAACATGGTGTTGGCGTCCTCACTGATGCCAATGTAGTTGTTCTTGCTTTTGGACATTTTCTCAATCCCGTCCAAGCCTTCGAGCAGCGGCATGGTCAGGATGCATTGCGGCTCCTGGCCGTATTCAGTCTGTAAGTGACGACCCACTAACAAATTAAATTTTTGATCCGTGCCGCCCAACTCCAGATCACTCTTGAGCACCACTGAGTCATAACCCTGCATCAGCGGGTACAAAAACTCATGCACGCTGATCGGTGTGCCGGACTTGAAGCGGTCATGGAAATCGTTGCGCTCCATCATGCGCGCCACCGTGTACCTGGCGGCCAGCTCGATCATGCCACGCGAACCCAAGGTGTCGCCCCATTCGCTGTTGTAGCGAATCTCGGTTTTGGACGGGTCCAGCACCATGGAGGCCTGGCGGTAGTAGGTCTGGGCGTTGACCTCGATTTGCTCACGACTTAAGGGCGGACGCGTGGTGTTGCGGCCAGACGGGTCACCGATCAGGGTGGTGAAGTCGCCAATCAAGAAGATCACGGTGTGGCCCAGGTCCTGCAACTGGCGCATCTTGTTGAGCACCACGGTGTGGCCAATGTGAATGTCAGGCGCGGTGGGATCGAGCCCGAGCTTGATGCGCAGCGGCACGCCGGTGGCCTCGGCGCGGGCCAGCTTTTTGACCCAGTCGTCTTGCGGGATCAGTTCTTCGCAACCGCGCAAAGTCACGGCGAGCGACTCTCGGACACGATCTGTTACAGAAAAATGGACGGTAGCAGCTTGATTCATAAGGGTTATTCTGGATGCCTGCAGATGGGGCGAAGTTATACTTTGCGTTTTCTCAAGTGCCTGAGTTTAATTCGCCAGGCACGTGCTTCCTGTCTGTTCGGTTGCGCACACAGCAACCTTTACCTGGACTACTTGTTTTGATAAACAGCCTACTTGGCGCTGGAAATGCTTTATTGACGGTTTCCAGCCA
>JADGRK010000345.1 GCA_017880985.1 Rhodoferax sp.
ACCACAAGTTCGTGGCCCGGGATCGTGAGGTCGATGCGCACGCCGAAGGGGCGGCCCTGATGCTGGTGCTTTTGCGCCAGATCGATGCCGACATGGCAAGCGATGATGTCGGGAGCAAACGATTCGAGCTTGTGTGCGTGCTCACGCGCGCTCATTGCAAGCGCATCGGAATGCTCCATACCGTGAAACAAAATGTGAACTGGAAGCTTCATCTTGACCCCCTCAACTGAGATACAGTTTCATTGTGCACGGCGCCACGGTAAACGGCTTGAGATTTCTCAACGGACGAACACACTGGTCCCCAATCATTTACCCGCTGTGCGCCGGTGGTCAACGTCTGGTGCAGCGTCACTTCAGGTTTCATGGCATTTCCTGACCAGGTGGCCAGAGGAAGAGCAAGCCAGCGCCGCACTCATGCGTGCCGGTCTTGCTGGAGCAGTTGACGACCTGCACCAACGAACCCGTCAGTCGGCCTTGGCGCACACCGATAATGCGAACCATTGACAGGGTTGGATTGAGGATGGATCGGGAACAGACATGACAGTCATTTCAAAAAATACGAATACCGCAAACGTTGTGGACGTGGTGATCATGGCCGCCGGCAAGGGCACGCGCATGAAAAGCAAACTGCCCAAAGTGCTTCACCTTTTGGCTGGACGTGCTTTGTTGCAGCATGTGGTGGATACGGCGGCTGAGTTGTCGGCCCGTCAGGTGGTCGTGATCACAGGCCATGGTGCTATCGAAGTAGAAGCTGCTCTCGCAGGTGACACGGGGGCTAGAGCCGGATTTGGTATAAATTGTGTGCGCCAGGAGCCACAGTTGGGCACCGGTCACGCGGTGCAGCAGGCAGTGCCGCTGCTGGGTGATGATGGCATTGTGGTAGTGCTCTCGGGTGATGTGCCGCTAACGCGGGCCGACACCCTGATGCATCTGATTGCGGCCTGTGGCGGCAACAAACTGGCGCTGTTGACCATTGACTTTGTCGACCCTGCGGGTTACGGCCGCATCGTGCGCCAGGGTCAGGTGGTGCGGGCCATCGTCGAGCAAAAGGACGCGTCCCCCGAGCAGCGCGCCATTACCGAGGTTTACAGCGGCATCATGGCCGCTCCTGCCAGGGCGCTTAAAGCATGGCTGGCGCGCCTTGGCAACCAGAATGCCCAGGGTGAGTATTACCTTACCGATATTGTCAAATTTGCGGTGGCCGACGGTGTGCCGGTAGTGGCGCACAAGATCACTGATGCATGCCAGGTGGCGGGTGTCAACAGCCCGCTGCAACTCGCCGAGCTGGAGCGGGCCTATCAAAAGCGAGTGGCGGTACAGTTGATGGAGCAGGGCGTTCGTCTGGCGGATCCGGCGCGCCTTGATGTACGGGGCGTTTTGCAGTGTGGGCGAGACGTGTCGATTGACGTGAACTGCGTTTTTGAAGGCCAGGTGAGCTTGGGCGAGGGCGTGAAGATTGGTGCCAACTGCATGATTGCCAACGCCACGATTGCGGCCGGTGCGGTGATTCATCCCTTCACCCATATCGAGGGCGGTCAGCCTGGCACCAAAGACGCGATCGAAGTCGGCGCCGGTGCTCGAATAGGTCCCTTTGCCCGTTTGCGACCGGGCGCAAAGCTGGGTTCCGATGTGCATATCGGCAACTTTGTCGAGGTCAAGAATTCAACGCTCGCCAAGGGTGCCAAGGCCAATCATCTGGCCTATCTGGGCGACGCCACGGTGGGCGAGCGCGTCAACTTTGGCGCGGGCAGCATCACGGCCAATTACGACGGCGCGTTCAAGCACCGTACCGTGATTGAGGCTGATGTGCACGTCGGCAGCAACTGTGTGCTGATTGCTCCGCTGACCATCGGCGCGGGTGGCACCGTGGGTGGCGGCTCGACCCTGACCAAGGACACGCCACCCGGTGCCTTGAGCGTGGCGCGAGCCAGGCAGGTCAGCATCGCCAACTGGAAGCGACCCGCCAAATGAACTCCGAACCTGAGGGCTTGATAGCGCAGGGCCAGCCGCGGGCGGATTCAGTCAAAGCGGCAGCGGCAAGCGGGCCCCAAATTTGCTGCGCTTGATGCTGAAAAACGTTTTGACATTGCGCACATTGGCATCTGCGGTGAACAGCCGCTGCGCCAGCGCCAGGTAATCTGGCATGTGGGCCGCATGCACCACCAGACAAAAGTCCGGGCCCGGCGAGACGCGATAACATTGTTGCACCGCATCGTCTAAAGCCACTCGTTTCTCAAACGCGTCCACCGCGCCCTGATCCTGGCGGTCCAGCGTGATTTCGACAATCGCGCACAAACCGTATCCAGCCATCTGCTGGAGTTTGTCCACGCTGAGCAGTGCAATCTGGCGCTCGATCAAGCCCGCATCACGCAGCCGTTTGACCCGGCGCAGACAGGTCGGTGGCGAAATATGCACCAGCGCGGCCAGGTCCAGATTGCTCAGCGAGGCGTCGTTTTGCAGTTGATCGAGCAGGTGGAGGTCGGTGGCATCAAGGGCGCTTGGTTTCATGTTTTTTTATGAAAATCGACCGGATAGAAATCTATGCCCCAGGCTTGGTTGCAGCCGCATGGCGACGCCGCTCCAGCAACGCTTGCAACTCGCCAACCACCCCTTTGCGGAACGCCAGAACGCACAGCACAAAAATCACGCCGATGATCACGTTCACCCAGGAGCCGACCTTGTCGGCCAGTGTGTCCTGCAGCGAGATCACAATGCCGGCACCCATCACCGGGCCGAAGAAAGTGCCGACGCCGCCCAGCAGTGTCATCAGAATCACCTCACCCGACATAGTCCAGTGCACGTCGGACAGCGTGGCAAAACCCATGATCAGGGTCTTGAGCGAGCCGGCCAGTCCGGCCAGGGCCGCCGACAACACAAAGGCCAACAATTTGTAGCGATCGACCTGGTAACCCAGCGAAATGGCACGTGGCTCGTTTTCACGGATCATCTTGAGCACCTGGCCGAAAGGTGACGTGACAATGCGTGAGATGGCCAGAAAACTCGCGACAAACACCACGACCACCAGGTAGTACATGGCGGTGTCGGATTTGAGCGAGAGCAGGCCAAACAAGGCCCCGCGCGGCACCCCCTGCAAGCCGTCTTCACCACCGGTGAAGGGCACCTGCAGGCAGACAAAATAGACCATCTGGGCAATCGCCAGCGTGATCATGGCAAAGTAGATGCCCTGGCGCCGGATCGCCACCAGACCCACCAGCAGACCGATCAGGCCGGAGCCGAGAACACCGGCGATGATGCCCAGTTCGGGGGTGAAATGTAGCGACTTAATGACCCAGCCGGTGATGTACGCAGCCGAGCCGAAAAATGCCGCATGACCAAAGGACAGCAGCCCGGTAAAACCCAGC
>JADGRK010000346.1 GCA_017880985.1 Rhodoferax sp.
CCCAATGACTCGGTGGTCGATTGGGTGCTCAAAACCGTGCCGACCATGGGCGCGGGGTGGTGCCCACCCGGCATTCTGGGCATTGGCATTGGCGGCACGGCCGAAAAAGCGGTGGTGATGGCCAAAGAGAGCCTGATGGACAACCTGGACATGCACGAGCTGCAGGCCAAAGCCGCCAGCGGGCAAAAACTAACGCAAACCGAAGCCTTGCGGATTGAACTGTTGGACAAAGTCAACGCGCTGGGTATCGGCGCCCAAGGTCTGGGTGGCCTGACCACGGTGCTGGACGTCAAAATCAAGATGTACCCGACCCACGCCGCTGGCAAACCGATCGCCATGATCCCGAACTGCGCCGCGATGCGCCATGCGCACTTTGTGATGGACGGCAGCGGTCCGGTCTATCTGACGCCACCCGCGCTGGACACCTGGCCCGATGTGCAGTGGGCGCCCGACTACGTCAAGAGCAAAAAGGTCAATCTCAACACCCTGACCAAAGAAGAAGTGGCAAGCTGGAAGCCCGGCGACACGCTCTTGCTCAACGGCAAGATGCTGACCGGCCGCGACGCCGCCCACAAGCGCATCCAGGACATGCTGGCCAAGGGCGAGAAGCTGCCGGTCGATTTCACCAACCGCGTGATTTACTACGTTGGCCCGGTCGATCCGATCAAGGGCGAAGCGGTCGGTCCGGCTGGCCCCACCACCGCCACCCGCATGGACGGCTTTACCGAAATGATGCTGGCTCAGACCGGCCTGATTGCCATGGTTGGCAAAGCCGAGCGCGGCCCGGTCGCGATTGAAGCCATCAAGAAACATAAGAGCGCTTACCTGATGGCCGTCGGCGGTGCGGCGTATCTGGTCTCCAAAGCCATCAAGACGTCCAAAGTGGTGGGCTTTGCCGACCTCGGCATGGAAGCGATTTACGAGTTTGACGTGGTCGATATGCCAGTGACTGTTGCGGTTGATGCGGGCGGCACCAGTGCCCACATCACCGGCCCTGCCGAATGGCAAAAACGCATTGCCACAGGTGAGTTCAAGGGCATTGCGGTGGCTGGCGTCTGATTGAAATCGGTTTCTTGCCCCGATTCTGGCCAACGCCCGATCGGCGTGTTTGACAGTGGCATTGGCGGCTTGAGCATTCTCAAAGCCCTGCGCGCCGAGCTGCCGTTTGAGGATTTTGTCTATGTGGCTGACAGCGCTCATGCACCCTACGGTGAGCGTGCTGACAGCCACGTGATTGCGCGTTCGCGTCTGATCACGTCTCAGCTGGTGACCAAATACCATATCAAGACCTTGGTGATCGCCTGCAACACCGCCACCGCCGCCGCCATTCATTTGCTGCGCCAGGAGCACCCGCAGCTGGCCGTGATCGGTGTCGAACCGGCGCTCAAACCAGCGCTCGCCCACAGCCAGACCCGGCGCATCGGGGTCATGGCCACGCACGGCACACTGGCCAGCGCCAAATTTCAAACACTGATCGGGTCGCTGGCTGACCAGGCCGACTTCATTTGTCAGCCCTGCGACGGTCTGGCAGATGCGATCGAGCACCAGGATACTGCAACAATCATAGCGCTTTGTGCACTCTACACGGGGGCTATAGGTCAATTTGGTATAAATAATGGGCAAATTGACACGCTCGTGCTGGGCTGCACGCACTATCCGTTTGCGCACGACCAGCTGGCGCGAATGGTGGGGCCAGACGTCAGACTGATCGACAACGGAGAGCCTGTGGCGCGCCAAACCCGCCGCCAGTTGCCAAGCCTGTCAATCAGTCACGCTGGGGGCCGCTGCGTGCTGATCAGCAGCGGTGACTGCAACAGCCTCCAGCAGGCCGCACAGCGTTGGCTGGGACTTGACTGCCCGGTGGAGACTATCAATATCTGAAACACACTACGGCGCGTAAGTTCCCCGACATGGTGCCGGGTAAACAAACCGCTCCTGACGCTAACTTCGCAGCTATTTTTTCAACCCCTCTTGAGGAAACCACGACATGAACATTCGACTCCGCGGCGTTTTTGCCCCCGTCCTGACACCGTTTAACCAGCATTTGGAGCCCGATACCAAACGCTACATTGCACACTGCCGCTGGTTGATCGACAACCAGGTCGGCCTGGCCATTTTTGGCACCAACTCCGAGGCCGCATCCCTGTCGGTCGATGAGCGCATTGCCATGACCGACGCGATTTTGGCGGCCGGCATCCCGGCTGCCAGACTGATGCCCGGCACCGGCGGCTGCTCGGTCACCGATGCCACCCGGTTGACGAAACACGCCATCGAAAACGGCGCCTCAGGGGCGTTGATGGTGCCGCCGTTTTATTACAAGGGCGTGTCTGACGAGGGGCTCTTTGCCTACTACGCCGAAGTGATTGAGCGCGTTGGCAATGATCGTCTGAAGATTTATCTGTACCACATTCCCCAATTCACCCAGGTTCCGATCACGCTGAAGCTGATCGAGATGCTGCGCAAGCGCTACCCCGACACCGTCGTCGGTGCCAAAGATTCGTCCGGAAACTGGGACAACACCAAGGCCATGCTCGACAACTTTGCCAAAGACGGCTTTGACGTTTTTCCGGCCAGTGAATCAACCTTGTCCAAAGCCATGGCGCTTGGCGCGGCAGGTTGCATCAGCGCCACGGTAAACGTGAACCCGGCCGGCATCCACGCCGTTTATGAAAAATGGAACACTCCGATCGGCGCGCAGCTACAGGCCAAGGCCGACGTGATCCGGAACATTTTCCAGACCCGGCCCATGATCCCGGCCATGAAACGTGTCGTCGCCGAGTTCTCGCACGACCCGCAATGGCGCCTGGTGCGCCCGCCGTTGGTTGCGCTGGACGACAGCGCCGCAGTCGAGCTGCTAAAAACGCTCGACGCTGTCGGCTTTGACATGCCGAGCTATCCAAAGACCTGAGTCCTTTTTCGCGACGCGCGCGACCTGTCTCTGCCGCTCTCACTCCAGCTTGAAATTAAATTCCTGCGTCGCGATCACATCAGCGCCATCGGTCACGCATTTGTATTGCAGCATGGCGGCCCTGACGGCGGCGTGAAACACACGCGGACCCGACAGAATGGTGACATCAAGAATGTTGCCGCCCTTGATGTGAATCTGCGCCTTGACCACGCCCTCGGTGCCGTCTTGCAGCGCCTTGCGCGGCATCTCCGGGGGCACCTGGGTCGGGCAGGCCAGGCCAATGGTGGTGCGTTTCGGGCCGATCGCCACCGGAGCGGCCGGGGGCGGTGGCGGTGGCGGTGCAATCACGATCGGTGCTGTGGGCACAACCTGGGTTGATTGAATCACCGGTGCGTTCGAGGTCACTTGCGGTGCCACATCCGGTGGCGGCACA
>JADGRK010000347.1 GCA_017880985.1 Rhodoferax sp.
TCTGCCCCGCCCGCATAGACTGCGATGTAGTCCATGCCCATCGGGTCTTTTTTCGGCGTAGGCGAGGTGTCTGGCAGGCCCATCGGGTTGCGGTAGTAGAGGAGTTTTTTTTCTTTTTTAGCGCTGGCGGCATCCGCATTGGCGGTGTTGGTGGCATCGGCCGACACCGCTACGGCACCACGAGGCTGGGATGCAACGCCCTTGTTGCCCAACCAATAGCCACCTCCCGCAGCCATTGCGGCGACGATGATTCCCATGGCAATTCCGGCACTCTGTTTCATAACTCTTCCCCTAGCAATTTTTCAATTTCAGCCAAGCGCATTTGCGCCTCCAACTGCGCCTTGATCTGGCTTTGTTTGGCTTGGCGGATCTGGCGCTGGGCGTCGAGCAGAGTCGCAAAATCAAGCTTGCCGTTCTCATAACTGGCCAGCGCGGAACTGAACGTCAGCTGCGCCTGCGGCAGCAGGCTGCTCATTGCCAGCGCCTCGGTGCGACGCGCGGCCTCGATGGCGACCAGGTTCTGCGCCAGCTCAGCCAGCACCTGATTGGCGGCGGCTTCCTTGCGCGAGCGCGCGGCCGAGAGCATCGCTTCTGCTTCGCGTTCCATCGCGCGCCTGGAAGATTGCTGTAGCGGAATGTTGACCTCCAGCATCAGGCCCCACTCCTTGACGGAAGTCTGGGTCTGGGTCGGCGAAATGCCGAGCGTGAAATCGGGATAGCGGTTCCGGTAGGTCAGGTCCCGGTTTTTCTCGGCCGACTGGATGCGTGCCTCCTCAACGAACAGCTGCGGGTTGCGGCTGCGCACACGCTGCTCCAGCACCGCGCTGTCGAGTTGGGCTTGCGCGGGCAAGGGGCGCAGACTCTCGGGTGGTGCCAGCGCTGCTGTAGCCGGACGCGCCAACAGGGCATTCAGCCGCGCATCAACTTGCAGGCTTTCACTCTCCAGCGCTACCAATTCATTCCTCATATTGGTCTGCTCAACCTGGGCCCGGATGACGTCTTGTTGCGCCGTCAAACCACCGGCGTAGCGACTCTGGGCGACTTGCTCCAGGCGCGCCATCAAGTCGAGAATTTCACGCGTCAATGTTTCATTGCCGCGCAGGTAGTACCGCTGCGCCTGAGCGGTCTTGATCCTGGCCGCCAGCTCAGACCAGGTTCCCAGCGCCTTGCCCTGGCTGCCGTCGGCTTCAAATTGAGCGATCCCGCGCTTCAAGTCGCGCTTGCCAAACCATGGAATGTCCTGCATCAGCGTGTAGCGGGTGCTGCCCACGTTGGCGGGCAGCAGCGTTGGGTTTTGCTCACCCATTTTGGTGATGTCCATCCACTCGGTGCGAAATTTCGGGTCAGGCAAAGCACCCGCCGGGGCGACGCGTTCGGCAGCCGCCTGGGCCTCAAAGCGCATGCTGGCGTATTCCGGATTGCTTTCCTTAGCCAGTGAAAGCAGGCCCTCCAAACTGGTGCCCGGAACAGCTTCGCTGGCCAGCGCGCTCGCAGACGCGACCATGGCCAATAGCGCGGCGATGACGCCTGCATGTAATCGGTATTGCATAGGGTTTACTTGGTGTTGGCGCTGACCAGGGCATCTCCGACCAGCGTCTTCAGTTGGTCAAAACCAAAGCTGGGGAGCGGCTTGCCATTGACGAAATATTCAGGTGTCATGGTGACGTTCATGGTTTTTGCATCGCCGAGGTCGCGCGCAATCATGGTGGCAACTTCAGGGGCGTTGGCGTCGTTTTGCAGTTTTCCCATGTCCATCCCCAAGCGTTCCAGCAGCGGCCCGATCAACTCAACATGTGCGACGTGGTTTTGGACCCATACATTTTGCGAAGCAAACAGCGCTTCCAGCGTGGGCTCAAACTTGCCTTGCCTGCGCGAGGCTTCCAATGCTTTGACCACGGCCTCTGAGCCGGGATGAAATGGGGCGTAACGCATCGACAGCCGAATTTTGCCGGGATGCTCGGCCATCAGTGCCTTGACCATGGGATAGAAGTCCCGGCAGGTGCCGCAGGCCGGGTCAAAAAACTCGACGATGTGCACCGGTGCATCAGCGTTGCCGAAACTTGGCGCATCAGGACGCGCCAGTGCCACCTGGTTTTGCGACGCAATTTGCGTGACCTGCTCGGCTTGCTGCTTCCTGTAATAGAAAGCACCGACGAGAAAGGCGATGATCAACAGGGCAGCGGCAGCGATAAAAAGATTTTTTTGTTTCATTTCGGCGATCTCATGGAACTTGCAAGCAGCAAGGCGTTAACGGTTAAAAAAGCCAGAAAAGACAGCAGTGGAATGGTCAGAAAGCCAAACCATTCGATCTGCACGGTTGAGCATGGAATGCCTTGCCGACACGGTGTCAAGGTCTCGGGGATATAGCCCGCCACCAACAACAGGTGAAAAGCAGCAACCGCCAGACCGATGACTCCCAGGGGCAGTGCATAGCGCACGACCTTCGGGTCAAATGGAAACAGCCCCAGCGCCAGAATGACAACCAGCGGGAACATAAAAATGCGCTGGTACCAGCACAGCACACAGGGTGCCAAGGCCATGATCTCGCTCATAAACAGGGCGCCCAACGTGGCGACGGTGGCCGTCAACCAGCCCAGAAAAACCAGCGTCCAGCGTGAGTCATTCAGGCTTGTCATTGCGAGCCCTTGGTCAAGCTCAGGACCGGCTCAGCGCAGCAATCCACGCGAGCTTATTTGACCGGCTCAAACTGAACAACGGTCATGCCGCCATCCGCCGGGTCGGTGGCGAAGCGAATCTTTTGCCCCACCTTCATCCTGTCAAGCCAAGCCACGTCTTTGACGCGATAGGCCATGGTCATGGGCGGCATACCGTTGGGCAGCGCACCATGCGCCAAGGTGACGGTTCCTTTGGTTTTGTCGATTTTTTTCACCAAACCTTCGCCCATGGCGGCGTTAGCAACATTCGACACCGGCATCGCCATGGGGCTGCCATGCATGTTGTGGTCCATCTGGGCCAGACCAGGCGCGGAAAAACCTGCACTGGCAAGCGCGATGATCAAGACAGAATAAATTCGGGTTGTCATAAAAAATCCTTTTGTGAATGGAATGACTGCATTTTGCACAACTCGCTCCGACAGGAAGCTGTCCTGCACATTACATTCTTGTTATTTTCAGGGTTCCCGGCCCCCACTCCGGCGCTCACACTGACGCATCAGCGCAACCGAATGCCGCACCTGATGCAGTTGCCACGATGATTCTGGCGCAGCTCCGGGTGCGTCGGGCAGGTGTGGATCGCCGCGTCGCTGGTCACAGGCCGTGGGCCAGAATTACTTTGCTTTTTTGGTGCTCTTGTGCGCCGCAACTATGCTGCGTACT
>JADGRK010000348.1 GCA_017880985.1 Rhodoferax sp.
TCCACACAGCCCTGGAAGAACTGCACGTCGGTAAGCACTGACAAACAGGCAGCGCCATGCTCAGCGTAGCTTTGGGCAATATCGGCGGCAACGAAATCCTCGCGCAACACGCCTTTGGACGGGCTGGCCTTCTTGATTTCAGCAATCACGGCGGGCTGCCCAGCGGCGATTTTGGCGCGCAGGGCAGCGACGAAATCCCGCGTCAAGACACGGGACTCGGCGTCAAAGCGCATCGCAGCCAAGGGCCTGCGTTTGGACGCAGCAGCGATTTCCTGGCGCTTCACAGCCACGATTTGGTCCAGAATATCACTCACGGGGCGTTGCCTTTCAGTTGTTGGGACATGTCCACAAGTTGTTTCAGCTTGATCTTTGCAGTTCCTGACTCAACAGCATCCCGCGCCCTGTGCACGCCCGCCAGCATCGAATCCACCACATTTGCGGCGTACAGCGCCACACCGGCATTGAGAATCACGATGTCGCGTGCCGCGCCGGCCACATTGTCCAGCACCCCCAACAGCATGGCTTTGGACTGCTCCGGCGTCTCCACCTTGAGCGCGCGGTTGCTGGCCATGGCCATGCCGAAATCTTCCGGGTGAATTTCATACTCGGTGATTTCGCCGTTCCTGAGTTCCCCCACCAGCGTGGCCGCGCCCAGTGACACTTCGTCCATGCCGTCCTTGCCGTACACCACCACGGCGTGCTCGGCGCCGAGACGCTGAAGCGCCCGCACCTGGATGCCCACCAGATCGGGGTGGAACACGCCCATCAGGATGTTAGGTGCTCCCGCCGGATTGGTCAACGGCCCGAGCAGATTGAAGATGGTCCTGATGCCCAGCTCCTTGCGCACCGGCGCCACGTTTTTCATGGCCGGATGGTGATTGGGCGCGAACATGAAACCGACACCAGCTTCGCTGATGCAGCGGGCAATGGCTTCCGGCTTCAGGTTGATGTTGATGCCCAGCGACTCCATCACGTCAGCGCTGCCGCTCTTGCTGCTGACACTGCGGCCGCCGTGCTTGCTCACTTTGGCTCCGGCTGCGGCGGCCACAAACATGGCGCAGGTCGAGATATTGAAGGTATGGGCACCGTCGCCGCCAGTGCCCACTATATCCACCAGGTGGGTTTTATCGGCCACGTGGACCTTGGTGGAAAACTCGCGCATGACCTGGGCAGCGGCGGTAATTTCGCCAATCGTTTCCTTCTTGACGCGCAAGCCGGTGATAAACGCCGCTAGCATGACCGGCGACCACTCGCCGTTCATGATCTGGCGCACGATGTGCAGCATCTCGTCGTGAAAAATTTCGCGGTGCTCGATGGTGCGCAGCAGGGCTTCCTGCGGGGTGATCTTGTTGGTGTTGGGCATGGTCTTTCCTAATCAGTTGGGACAGAGCTGGCGCGCTTCGCGTCGCTGCGGACTGTCCGGCAAGGTTTCAATATAGTTGAGGACAGAGCTGGCTCACTTCGTGTGGCTGCGGTCTGTCCCGCAAGGGTTCAGGAAGGGGGATTGTCCGTCAGGGCCAGTTTCAGGCCAAATCCGATGAACAGGGCTCCGGCCACGCGCTCGAGCCAGTTCAGGCCGCGTTGCAGCACGCCGACGCGGCGCGCGGTCCAGGCGGCCAGTACGGCCCAGCCGACATTGACCGGCATCGCGTTGAGGTTGAACAGCACGCCTAGCAGCACGAAGGCCAGGAAGAACAACGCCACTTTGGGATTCAGCACATTGGTCCAGAATCCGCCCAGGAAAACGCTCCTCCAGCGCACCGGGAGCGAAGACGCCTGCGCCCCGGCCGGTATGGGCACATTCAGCGTCCCGCCGGAAAACAGCATCCGCACGCCGACCCAGAGCAGGTAGGCCGCGCCCAGCCACTTGAGCAGCGTGAAAGCGGTGGCCGACGCCGCCAGCAGCGCACTGACGCCGACCGCTGCCGCTCCAATGTGAACAAAGCAACCGGTCGTGATGCCCAGGCCCGCCACCACGCCTGCGCGCGCACCCTGGCGCAGGGCATTGGAGACGATGTAAAGCACGTCCGGACCAGGCGTGAGATTGAGCAGCCAGCCCGCAGGGATGAACCAGAGAAGAGGCTGGAAATCGGGCATATCAAGCGGCAAAAAATTCACGCATCACCGCCAGCGTGTAGTCAATGCCAGCGGCATCCAGATCCAGATGCGTCACAAAACGCAGGCGGTACAGACCGGTGGCCAGGATGCCGCGCGCCGCCAGATAGGGAATTAGCTCGTTTGAGCGCGCCTTGGCGTTGCCCACCAGATCCACGAACAGGATATTGGTCTGGGGCGGCTCCACTGCCAAGCCAGGGATGCCGCTCAAGCCCTCAGCCAGACGCTGCGCCAGCGCGTGGTCCTGCGCCAGTCGCGCCACATGATGGTCCAGTGCATAAATGCCTGCGGCCGCCAGCAGGCCGGACTGGCGCATGCCGCCGCCGGCCATTTTCCGAATCCGGTGGGCGCGGCTCAAAAACTCAGCGCTGCCACACAAAACCGAACCCACCGGCGCACCCAGGCCCTTGCTCAGGCACACCGAAACACTGTCAAAACACTGGGCGATGCGGCGCGCTTCGAAGATGACACCCCCACTCTCGCCCACTTTGTGTGGCTCGCTGCCCCCCGCGGGGGCTGCCCCGCCTTGGGGCGGCCCGGCGACGGGGCGGGCGTCCCCTGTCGCCAAAGCCGCCTGCGCGACTGCCGCATTGAACAAGCGCGCGCCGTCGAGATGACGCGTCAGGCCTTTGCTTTTGGCCAGGTCGGTGGCCTGCTGCACATAGTCAAACGGCAGCAACTTGCCGCCAAAAGTATTTTCCAGTGCCAGCAGCCGGGTTTTGGCGAAGTGCGCGTCGTCGGGTTTGATCGCGGCCTCGATGTCGGCCAGTGCCAGGGTGCCGTCCGGCTGGTGGTTCAAAGGCTGCGGCTGCACGCTGCCAAACACCGCGGCGCCGCCGCCCTCCCAGCGGTAGCAGTGGGCGAACTGACCGACGAGGTACTCGTCGCCGCGCTGGCAATGCGCCAGGATGGCGCACAGGTTGCTTTGCGTGCCGGTAGGCACAAACAGCGCTGACTCGAAGCCCAGCAGCGCCGCCAACTTGTCCTGCAAGGCGTTGACGCTCGGGTCGTCACCAAACACGTCGTCGCCCAGTGGCGCTGCCAGCATGGCGGCGCGCATGGCCGGTGTCGGCTGCGTCACGGTGTCGCTGCGCAGGTCCACCGCCTTGTCACTCGATTTGTAAGTCATTTATGTCTCCATGCCCTGTTTCAGTTGCGTGAGCAGCTATATCATTGATAGCAAATAATGGGAGTCGAATTGAT
>JADGRK010000349.1 GCA_017880985.1 Rhodoferax sp.
CAGCTACGGCAAAGGCCGAACACCAACGCTGCATCATCTGGTGAACCGGGCAGGCGCTGGGCCTGCCGTATTGACGATTCACCAACCGGGAACTACTCCCCTTCGGGACAGGATTAGATCATTCAAACCCTGTGCAGGGTTTCTTGCGCCAAATACCGTGACCGGGATAGGGGTTAAATCGACGTGCAGTCGGGCTGGCCCCCGCTATGATCCACGCCCCATGGCAAGCATACACATCACTGACCTTGAAGCGGCTATCAACTACTGGCGTGACATACGACCGGCGTCAGACGATGGTTCACTGGCCCCGCAAACCGACGTGCTGGCCGAGGTTTACGCGACGCTGGTTTTTCAGCATTTGACTGAGGTTGATGAGTTCGCCGTGCCGCTCCGGGCACTGCAAGCCTGGCTGGTCTGGTACGCCAGCACGCCCGACACGCCGTGTATCGCCATCTGTTCCACCAGTCAGGGTGACGATGAATGTAAAGGCTGCGGCCGCACTTTTGCCGAGGTGCAGCACTGGACCGCGATGCGCCCGGCCGAAAAGCGCCTGGTCTGGCATCGCATCACGCTGGCAGGCAGCGCCTGGCGCTTCAACAAATATGCCGAGCGCGCCGCTGAAGGAGCGCTGGCCTTGCCAGCTTCAGACCGACATGCCACCTGAGACTTCAATCACCGCGCCGTTGATGTAGCTGGCCTCGTCGCTGGCCAGGAAAGCATAGACGTTGGCAATCTCTTCCGGCCGGCCCAGACGTTTGAGCGGCACCCTGGCCTGTAGCTCCTGCAGAATTTTCTCGGGCATGGCGGCCACCATCGGGGTCGTGATGAAGCCGGGTGCGACCGCATTCACCCGCACGCCTTTGGGGCCGAGCTCGCGACTCCAGGTCTTGGTGAAACCAATCACGCCAAACTTGGTCGCGGCGTAGTTGGTCTGGCCAAAGTTGCCGTAGATGCCGACTACCGAACTGGCGTTGAGAATGACGCCGCTGCCCTGCGCCACCATCAGGTCTGCCACCGCCTGCGCACAATGAAACACACCGCGCAGGTTGACGTCGATGACGCGGTCAAACTGTTCCAGTGTCATCTTTTGCAGGCGGGCGTCCTGCGTGATGCCGGCGTTGTTGACCAGCACGTCGATGCGGCCGAACTGTGTCTTGACGCTCGCCACCATGGCGTCAATGGTGGCACGCCGGGTGACATCCGCCACAAAACCCTCGGCGCGGGCGCCCAGGGCCCGACACTGCGCCACCGCCTCGTCCACACCCGCCTGCTGGATGTCGCAGACGATGACGATGGCACCCTCTTGCGCAAACTTGAGGGCGGTGGCCAGGCCGATGCCTTGGGCGGCACCGGTGATGAGACTAACTTTGTTGAGCAGGCGAGGAGAAGTCATATGGGTTGGAAAGTGCTTGGTTGATCAGCGGCTTATCTTAGCGGGCAAAGTTTGCTGGCTATCGGTCTTGCGAAGATGGCAAATTAGCTATTCAATTAATAGCTGCTTGCGCAATAGCCACGGGGTCTAGAGGCGAATTTGTCTACTATTTCCAGCGGACCGGTTCCACGTCGACAGTGTGCGTGCCGTCACCCAGCATCAGCACCCCTTCCTGGATCGTGGCCTGCAATTGCATGTTGCGCTGGGCCATGGGAATGAGTGACTGTGCTGCGGCGCCGGGAATGCGAAACACTTGCAGGTTTTGTGGCCGGGCCAGTTTGCTCTCCATGCCGCGCCACCATATTTCAGCCGCTTGGCTGAAGGCGTAGAGCACGACCTCATCGGCTTTACCGCAGGCTTTGATGAGCGGCTTGTCTTCGGGTTGGCCGACCTCGATCCAGAGCCGCGTGCGCCCGGTGAAGTCGCGCAGCCAGGCATCGGGTTCGTCGGGGTCACTCAAACCGGCGCCAAAGGCCAGCGTGCCGTCACCGCCACACACGGTTTGCAGCTTGTGCGCCTGCAAGGCCAACGCGCACAGGCGCACCATCATGCGTTCGTCGGTTTCACTGGGGTGGCGCGCCAAGGTGAGCGCATGGTCCGCGTAATACGCGTGGTCAATGTCGGCAATTTGCAGACTGGCTTTGAAGATCGTGGATTTGGTGGCCATCAGATCCGTCGCCGGGCCGCCCCAAGACGGATCAGCCCCCTCGGGGGGCAGGGAGGACACGAAGTGCCGAGCGTGGGGGCCATATTCAGACGCGGCGAGCCAGCTCGGCCGCCTTGCCGGTGTAACTGCCCGGCGTCATGGCCAGCAGGCGGGCTTTCTCATGCTCGGGGATGTCCAGCCCGGCGATGAAACCTTGCATCAATTCGCGCGTCATGGGCTCACCACGGGTGAATTTTTTGAGTTGCTCGTAGGGCTGGGGCAGGCCAAAGCGGCGCATCACGGTTTGAATCGGCTCGGCCAGCACTTCCCAGGAGGCATCCAGGTCGGCGGCAATCGCACCCTCATTGAGCTCCAGCTTATTCAGGCCGGCCAACAGCGACTGGTAGGCCAGCACCGCGTAGCCAAGGGCCACTCCCATGTTACGCAGCACGGTGGAGTCGGACAGGTCGCGCTGCCAGCGACTGATTGGCAATTTTTCGCTCAGGTGACGTAGCAGCGCATTGGCCAGCCCGAGGTTACCTTCGGCGTTCTCAAAATCAATCGGATTGACCTTGTGCGGCATGGTGGACGATCCCACTTCACCCTCGCGTAGCCGCTGCTTGAAGTAGCCCAGGCTCACATAGCCCCAGACGTCGCGCGACCAATCGATCAGGATCGTGTTGGTGCGCGCCACCGCGTCAAACAGCTCGGCCATGTAGTCGTGCGGTTCAATCTGGATGCTGTAGGACTGGAATGTCAAGCCTAGGCCGAGCGGTTCGGGCGTTTCCACCACCTTGCGGCTGAAGGCCTCCCAGTCAAAGTCGGGCCAGGCCGACAGGTGGGCGTTGTAGTTGCCCACCGCGCCATTCATTTTGGCCAAAATAGTCACGCTGGCGATCTTCTCGCGGGCGGCCACCAGCCGCACCAAGACGTTGGCGATTTCCTTGCCCACCGTGGTCGGGCTGGCGGTCTGGCCGTGGGTGCGGCTGAGCATGGAGACGTCGGCAAAAGTGTGGGCCATCTCGCGCAGCTTGGTGATGATGGCGTCCAGTGTTGGCAGCAGCACCTGATTGCGCCCAGCCTTGAGCTGTAGGGCGTGGCTGGTGTTGTTGATGTCTTCACTGGTGCAGGCAAAGTGCACAAACTCCTGCGCCGCCACCAACTCAGGCCGCGCGTCAAATTTGGACTTGATCCAGTACTCAACCGCCTTCACGTCGTGATTGGTGG
>JADGRK010000350.1 GCA_017880985.1 Rhodoferax sp.
GCTGCGGCCGGTGCAACTGCAGTCCAGCGATTGGCCGGATCTGACGCCGCAATGTAACCCTCTTTTCCAGTGTCAATTTCAGAACCTTTTGGCTGCGAATTTGCCCCCCCTTTCACCGAAGTATGCAAATTGTTACCATCCAGGATGGTTACTATCATGAATGTCATACCGACAATCGTTGTCGCTCTAGCGACGGTTTCATTTGGCGCAATTGGCATTGCGCAAACGCAAGGCAAGGGAACGCTGGATGTCGGAAAGCGGGAGTACGAGTCCAAATGAATGGTCTGCCATGGTCCAGTCGGAAAAGGTGATGGGTCCTACGGCGAATTGTTAAAGAGACCCGCAACTGACGTGACGATACTGAAAAAGAAAAACGGCGGAGTCTTCCCTGTTGAGCGACTTTCAGCCGTCATCGATGGCAGAGAGTACATCAAAGAGCACGGAGAGCGCGAGATGCCTATATGGGGCAAACAATACAGCATGGAGACCGCGGCGGCGGCGGAGCACTATGTGGACGTTCCTTACGACCAAGAAATGTTCGTTCGCGCCCGCATTCTCGCGCTGATCGATTACCTGAACCGGTTACAGGCCAAATGAAAAACTCAGGCATCACGTGAAGATACGTTGCCAACATTTGTTTGAGCGGCAAGAAGGAATAATGAAGCGTAGGAGCGCAGCGGATTACAGCCATTCCATGCCAGAATGTTGACTGCAGGACCACTGGCCCTCGAGTCGCAGAATCGACAACTGCTTTCTCGACGGTCGCAAACGGCTGCAACTTGAACGGGTGAACAAGACCAACATTTGCAGGGAGCCGTGGATGAGAAGAAATTGGATACTGGCAGTCTCAGTCGGCACGCTCGCGGGTTGCGCATCGACCAACGCAGACCTGTCTGCGCTCAATCGCATCGAACATATCGTTGTCATTTACGCAGAGAATCGCAGCTTCGATCACCTGTATGGCAGTTTTCCTGGTGCCGAGGGGATTGCGCAGGCGAGCGTTGAACAGAAGACGCAGGTCGACCTCGACGGCAAACCGTTGTCGCACCTGCCTCCGGTGTACACGGGGGCAAGCCCAACCTGAAGTACCCGACTGCGGGGCTGCCGAATGGACCTTTCCGCATCGACGCTCCCCCGATCAACGGCCGCTTCGATGAGGTGCTGCCGAGCCCCTGGCATCTCTTTTACCAAAATCGCGAGCAGATTGCGGATGGCAAGAACAACAAGTTTGTCGCTTTCGCTGACGTCGGGGCCTGGGTGATGGGTTACTTCGACGGCTCGCACATGAAGGTGTGGAAGTGGGCGCAGGAGTACACCCTCGCCGATCACTTTTTCATGGGCACCTTCGGCGGCTCGTTTCTCAATCATCAATGGCTGGTCTGCGCCTGCACGCCGCTCGATCCGGACGCACCCGCCTCGGTGCGGCCGACGCTCGACGCTCAAGGGAACCTCGTGAAAAAGCCAGGCTCGCCGAAGTCCGTGCTCGACGGCCCGGTGCAGTTGCTCGACGGGCGGGTGACCCCTGACGGTTATGTCGTCAACACCTCGCAGCCGCCGTACCAGCCGAGCGGGATCGCGCCGGCTCCTGGCAATCTCGATTATGCCGACCCGACCAAGCACCCCGTTCCGCCGCAGACGGCAAAAACGATTGGCGACACCCTGACAGCGAAGTCTGTGAGTTGGGTCTGGTACGCCGGCGGATGGACGGCTGCGCTCGCGGATGGCCGAAGCGACCCGAAACAGAAGCGCACTGTGATTTATGCGCGCGGTGCGGACAGCCCGATGTTCCAGCCGCACCACCAGCCGTTCAATTACTTCGCGCGGTTTGCGCCCGGTACGCCCGATCGCGCCGCACACATCAAGGATGAAGAGGAATTTTTGGCTGCGATCGACCGCGGAACGCTGCCACAGGTCGCGTTCTTCAAGCCCGCGGGTCGCTACACCGAGCATCCGAGTTATACGGACCTGATGAGCGGCGACGAGCATATCGACATGCTGCTCGCGCGGCTGAAGAAGAGTCCTCAGTGGCAGCACATGGCTGTCATCGTCACCTATGACGAGAATGGTGGCTTCTGGGACCATATGTCGCCCCCGTCGGGGACGGGCTGGGGCGACCGCTGGGGGCCGGGCACGCGCGTCCCGACGATCATCGTCTCGCCCTACGCCAGGCACGGGTACGTGGACAAGACGCGGTACGACACGACTTCGATCCTGAAGCTGATCAGCAAGCGCTTTGACCTTGAGCCGCTGCCGGGCGTGCGTGCCAACGCGGGTGATCTAACGGGTGCTTTCGACTTCGGGCAATGAGCCCGGAGGGCGGCCTTGAAAGCACCCATGCCTGCAGTGACAACTCACCGTTAATGTCTGCAACGTCGGCCACGGCATAACCCCGTTGCGCAGCCAGCAGGGCGGTGGCGGCACCAATGCCGCGCCGGCCGCCAGTGATCAGAAGGATTGGGTCCATGGTCCGCAATATCTATATAAAAAATGGCTCTAGCCCCCGTTAAGATTGCGCAAGCAGCTATTAAATCAGGAGTCTTTTTAGGCGACGACAGTGCCTGTCAGGTGGCTTATGAGGGACCTCAGGCGCTTTCTTTCAGCTTCTATTTTCCAAGTATCGGGAACAACTTGATCAGCCCGTCCGACATCACCTCGACCGCCAGTGCGGCCAGAATCAAACCCATCAGGCGCGTCATGACGTTGATACCGGTTTTGCCCAAGCCCCGGGCAATCGGGCGCGCCAGTGAAAAACACAGCGCTGTCGCCAGCGCGATGACCACGCCGTAGCCGACCAGCGTGGCCAATTGCCAGAAGGTCTTCGCCTTGTCGGCATAAATCACCACGGTGGACATGGTGGCCGGGCCGGTCAGCAAGGGAATGGTGAGCGGCACCACCGCAATGCTGGCGCGGGCAGCGGCGTCATGCATTTCTTCTTCGTTCGATTTGGCTTCAGCCGGCTGGGCATTGAGCATGGCCAGCGCCGAGGTCAGCAACAGCATGCCGCCGCCGACCTGAAAACTGGCCAGCGAGATGCCAAAAAAATTCAGGATGTGCAGGCCCAGCAAGGCGCTGATGGCAATCACGACAAAGGCGCTGAAGGATGCAATCCAGATCGTGCGGCGGCGCTGCTCGCGCGTGAAGTCCAGCGTGTAGTGGATGAAGAACGGCACGATCGCCAGTGGGTTGACAATGGCCAGCAGCGTGACAAGAGGTTTCAAATCCATGGAAGTTCTTTCTTTGTGCCTTATTTTCTCATCGTTGGCGCGGTGGTGCGTGGCTCGGATATAGTGACGAGCGTGACCGC
>JADGRK010000351.1 GCA_017880985.1 Rhodoferax sp.
CGGGCGTTGCGCTGCATATGGGCGACTTGCCCGGCTATGCCGCCTCCCACGGCTGCATCCGGCTGCCCGAAGCTTTCGCGCTTCGGCTGTGGGGCACCACCAAAATCGGCGCCCGCGTGATTGTCACACGGGACGAGGTCGCACCGATCGAGATCGCGCACGCGCGGCTGTTCGCGCCCAAGGCGAAGACCGAACCGGCGCTCGAACCCAAGCCTGAGGAAATCACTCCGCCTGAGGAAAAAGCTCCGCCTGCGAACAAACCAAAATCGGACGAGGTAGCGGTTTCCATCGATGCTCCGACGCTGTCGCTCGCCGCGCGCCAGACCGATCGGACGCTTGAACGTACCGTTTCGCAGGAGCCGTCGCCGCCGTCGGTGCAGTCCAAACCAATCATCGTGAGGCCGCCAAGCTATGTGGGCGGCGGGCCGCGCGGTAAGGTCCCTGGCAGGAAGGTTTCGATGCGGACCATCTGTCCACGCCCGCAATGCGGGCAGTCACGCAGCGACACACCAGTGAGGCGCAGATAGCGGTCGCGGTAGTCCTCGACATCGAGCGACTCCACCACCGGCGCTGGTGCCGCCAGCAAGTCCCGACACTGGTTCAGCCTGACCTCCCGATAGCGATTGGCCAGCAGCCCGTAGTGGCGGATTCGCTGGAATCCCGATGGCAGAACATGCAGCAAGAAGCGGCGAATGAACTCGTGTGCGTCCAGGCGCATGGTTTTGTTGCGCGACTCGTGGCGGTAGTCCTTCCAGGCGAACGTGACTGCTCCATCGCTGAACTCGCGCAGGCGGTTGTTGGAGATCGCCACGCGATGGGTGTAACGGCCAAGATATTCCAGCACCTGCTTGGGGCCGCCGAAAGGCGGCTTGACGTAGACCACCCACTCGGCACGCGATGCCGGCGCCAGGTATTTGGCGAAGGCAACGCGATTGCGCAGCGCCTCAAGACTGTTGAAGAATTGCAGCTCGCCGTGATCGAAGGCCAGTTGAAACTGAGCGATGAACAGTCGGCGAAACAACCGGGAGAGAACCCGCACTGGCAAGAAGAAGCCTGGACGGCACGAGATCCAGCGCTCACCGTTCGGCGCTATTCCACCGCCTGGCACCACGCAGTGCAGATGCGGGTGATGCAGCAGATTCTGCCCCCAGGTGTGCAAGATGGCGATAAAGCCGATCTCGGCGCCCAGATGTTTGGCGTCGCCCGCGATGGTGCGCAGCGTCTCGGCGGTGGCTCGAAACAGGATGTCGTACGCCACAGTCTTGTTCTGGTACGCGATCGCGGCAATCTCCTGCGGCACGGTGAAGACGACGTGGAAATACTCCACTGGCAGCAGCTCAGTCTGCCGGTCCTCAAGCCACTGTGCACGCACCAGCGACTGACACTTTGGGCAGTGCCGATTCCTGCAACTGTTGAATGCGATGCGCTGGTGCCCACAGGAATCGCACTGCTCGACGTGGCCGCCCAACGCCGTGGTGCGACATTGCTCGATGGCACTCATGACGCGGCGCTGCCCGCGGCTCAGTGCCGTGTCATGGTCTTCACGGTAGGACGGGCCGACCTGACGAAATATATCCGCCACCTCCAGCCCGACAGGGCGCACCGCTGGCCCTCAGAAGTGAACCTGCGGTCTGAGCGTCGGTTGCAGCGAGTCCGCCTTGGGCAGCAGATCGAACGGGCTGACCGTGGCACACACGGTGCTGGTGGCGATCTTCAAATAGCGCGAGGTGGTGGCCAGACTGCGATGTCCCAGTAGCAACTGGATGGTGCGAACGTCGGTTCCAGACTCCAGCAGGTGCGTTGCAAACGCGTGACGCAACGAGTGCGGGGTGATAGGCTTTGTGATGCCAGCGGCACGGTGGGCTTTCTGACAGACCTGCTCGACGGCGCTCCTGGTGATCGGCTGACCGGGGATTCCACCCGGAAACAGCCAAGGATTGGGACGTTCAAGTTTCCAGTACGCACGCAGCACATTGAGCAGCCGGGGCGAGAGCATCACGAAACGGTCCTTGCGTCCTTTGCCTTGGTCAACTCGCAGCACCATGCGCTGGCTGTCGATATCGCTCACCTTCAAGTGCGTGGCCTCGGATACCCGAAGGCCAGCGGCGTATGCCGTCACCAAAAGGGTCCTGTGCTTAACGCTGTCGACGCAATCCAGGAAATGCATGACTTCCTCGGGGCTCAAGACCACCGGAAGTTTGAACGGCTTCTTGGGCATCGGAATCTCGTCAGGCGCCCAGTTCTGTTTGAGCGTTACCTTGTAGAGGAAGCGCAGCGCCGCCGTCGCGATGCCGACGCTGGTGGCTGAAAGATTGCGCTCGGCCGTCAGGTACACCTGATAGGTGCGAACATCCTCAGGTCCGAGAACCTCAGGCGATCGGTGGAAATGTTTGGCGTAGGACGAGATCTGCTGAAGGTACGACTGTTGGGTGTTCTCGGCGAGGTTGCGAATGCTCATGTCTTCGAGCATCCGCTGGCGTAGCGGTGTCATGGCAATGCTCCTTTACGGATTGAAGGGATGAAGTGCTGCGAGCAGCGAGTTCATCGTCCTGCAAAAGGAGATTGCTGACAAATCCGAGGTAGCCTGCTGGGCTGGCGAACCAGTTCGCGCGTCAGCGGGTTAGTCCAATGCAGTGTTATGAATACAACCCGATTATGAATAGCCCTCTGCCAGCAGGCGCCTCGCCCGTTTTCAGAGTGATCGTGGGCGTGTTTTAAAGCTCTACATAATCAGAGCGTCTTCAAGAATTCCAACAACGAGTCCGATGCCCGGTAGCGTGGCAGTTTCCCCTCTGGCTCCTGCAATCGTGCCAGCGCGCGTTCCTTCATTGCCAAGTCGGCCTCCACGTAGTGGTGTGTGGTGGCCGGGCTCTCATGACCCAGCCACAGCGCGATCACGCTGATATCCACCCCTGACTGAAGCAGGTTCATGGCGGTCGTGTGCCTCACCGTGTGGGGCGTGATCCGGCGATTTTCCAACCCGGCATTGAGCTTGGCGGCAGCGGTCACGGCCAGCGCCAGCCGTTTCGTCACGTTATCGCGCCTCATGGCCTGCCCATCCCGATTTGGCAACAGCGCCGAGGTCGGTGATAGCTGCGGATTGAACTTTAGCCATGCCCGTATTTCCTTGACCGTCGAACGCCACAGCGGCACCGACCGTTGTTTGCGCCCCTTGCCTCGCAGATGGACGCAGGCTGCGCCATCAAGCACCACATCGGCTACGCGCACGCCGATGATCTCCGAAACCCGCGCGCCTCTTTGATCTGTCCAAAAACCGGTTCCACCACGGCCTTGCGCAGCTTA
>JADGRK010000352.1 GCA_017880985.1 Rhodoferax sp.
AATCGCCTGCGCGCGGTCGTGCACCCGCCCGAGCCTGTTTAGAAAAACATCATTGAAGCTCTGCACACCGACCGACAGGCGCGTAATGCCAGCTTGGCGGAAAGCCCTGAAGCGGTCTTTCTCGAAAGTGCCGGGATTGGCCTCCAGCGTGATCTCGCAATCGGGCGCGAGCTGCAGGCGGGCCCGCACGCCACCGAGCAGACGGTCAATAGCCTCGGGAGGGAAAAGACTGGGGGTGCCGCCACCGAAAAAAATGCTGTGCACGGTACGGCCCCAAATCAGCGGCAGCGCCGCCTCCAGATCAGCCATCAAGGCATCCAGGTAGCGCTGCTCAGGCAGATCTGCGACGCCCATTTCGTGCGAGTTGAAATCGCAATAAGGGCATTTCTTGAGGCACCAGGGCAGGTGCACATAAAGCGAGAGCGGCGGCAGGGCAGCCAGTTGCAGTGAACCGGGTCGCGCGTAATGCTGAATGTCTCGTGGTGTCAATGCCCCGGATGCCATTGCGACCCCGGCCCCGGGAATCATTTTGGCTGCGCCAGGCCTTGCAGCCAGCGCTCACGCATCAGTTCCACCATCGCCCGCGCCGCCCGGCCACGATGACTGTTGGCGTTCTTCACCTCCACCGGTAATTGGGCAAAAGTCTGGCCAAACTCGGGGATGTACATCACCGGGTCAAAGCCAAAGCCATTGCTGCCCACTGGCGCGCGGGCAATCTCGCCAACCACCCGGCCCACCGCAATCAGTGGCTCCGGGTCCTGGGCAGAGCGCACCGCAACCAGCGTACTGACCAGCGCGGCACGTCGATTGTCAATACCGCGCATTTGTTCCAGCAAGGCGCGCACATTGTTGCCGTCGCCTTTTTCATAGCCGAACTGCGTCGCGTAAAACGCCGTGTCGACCCCAGGCAAACCGCCAAAAGCATCAACACACAAACCAGCATCGTCCGCCAGCGCTGGCAAGCCACTTTGCTGCGCGGCGTGGCGGGCCTTGACCAGCGCATTCTCGACAAAGGTGTGAAATGGCTCGGCCGTCTCAGGAATGCCCAAGTCACCCTGTGCAATCAACTCCAGCCCCAAGGGAGCCAGCATGGCGCGCAACTCAGCCAGCTTTCCCTGGTTGTTCGAAGCCAAAACAATTTTCATAAAATAAGGCTGTAACCCCCGTATGACAAGCGTAACAAGCTATCTATTTAATAGCGCATGTTGTTGTAGCGCGATCAACTCGCGAATACCTTTTTCGGCCAGTCCCAGCAAGGCGTTCAGTTCCAGGCGGGAAAACACCGCGCCCTCGGCGGTGCCCTGCACTTCCACGAAATGGCCAGACCCGGTCATCACCACGTTCATGTCAGTGTCGCAGGCCGAGTCTTCGGTGTACTCCAGGTCAAGCATCGGTGTGCCGGCCAGCATGCCGACCGAGATCGCCGCCACCCGATCGCGAATCGGGGACTGCACAAGTTTGCCTTGCGCCAGCAACTTGGTCACGGCGTCCTGCGCCGCAACAAAAGCGCCGGTAATGGCCGCCGTACGAGTGCCACCGTCGGCCTGTAGTACATCACAATCCAGATGAATCGTGCGCTCACCTAGTTTGGAGAGATCAAACACTGCCCGCATCGAGCGGCCAATCAGGCGTTGAATTTCCTGGGTGCGACCACTTTGCTTGCCACGCGCTGCTTCACGTTCACTTCGGGCGTGCGTTGCGCGTGGCAGCATGCCATATTCGGCAGTGACCCAGCCCTCGCCACTGCTTTTCTTGTGAGCCGGAACCTTTTCCTCAACCGATGCGGTACACAAGACTTTGGTATTGCCAAATTCGATCAAGACCGACCCTTCGGCGTGGATGGTGTAGCCGCGCGTGATGCGCACTGGCCGCAGCGCATTGGCAGCACGCGCGCCCAGCCTGCAAAATTCACTCATGCTTTAACTCATTTCCCGACCACGCCGAAACCTGGAAGAACATAACGCAGCGGCGCGTAGCATGCCAACTCTGTCCAAGACTCAAAAAGATGTTCAACCGGCATCAGCCTTTTTGGCCGCCGTGCGGCGGATCGCGTCATTGATTTCGGCAATCGATCGCTCAATAGCGGCATCGTCCAGGTCTTCCATCGTCGAATCCAGCCCATCGCCCTGAAAAGTTGAAGCAAAAAAACCATCAATGATCGTTTCAGTTGAAACACCACCCTTGGTTGACTCAAACCCGTCAGGGGTTTCCCACTCCAGCGCAATGCAGGTCACGTTATCACTGGCATCGCCGGCCTTACGCAGAGCCTTTTCTACCATCGCAGGCACAGCTTCACTGACTGGCTTTTGGCCCAAATGGTAGATAATGTCCTCGTCGCTCAGACTGTCCCACAGACCGTCAGAGCACAACATCAGGCGGTCGCCCTGTTGCAACGCAATCGGTCCGGTGATATCAAACACCGGCTTGGTCGGGGAGCCCAGACAAGTAAACAGGATATTGCGATTGATGCCGTCCGGTAATTTCGCGCCCATGGCGGCCGCCCGGCGCTGCTCGAAGAAGGAATGGTCCCGTGTGCGCGCCAGCAACTCGCCCTGGCGCACCAGGTAAAGCCTGGAGTCTCCGCAATGCACCCAGGTCACCGCACCGGCCTGCACAATGGCCGCCACCAACGTGGTTCGGGGGGTGTCAAGCATGCCCTTTGCAATTGCAAAATGCAAAATTTGACGGTGTGCCGTCAATACCGCAGACGTCAAAAACGCGGCAATATCAACAACTTTCGGCTGAGCTTCCTTTTGGAACAAGGCCGAGACGGTCTGCAAAGCCAACTGAGCGGCCACCTCACCCTGTGGATGCCCGCCCATGCCATCGGCGAGAAGAAAAATGCCCGATGCGCGGGTGTAGCAGTATCCCATGCGATCTTCGTTTTTGGCGCGACCGCCCTTGCGACTTACCTGGAAAACAGAAAATTTCATTCGAGTTTTTTACCCATGCCAGTCGCCTTCTGGACATTCTTTTTGGTATCTGACACCATCGTGTCAAACTGAAGACGCACCTTTTCACCCACACTCAACTTGGTGTAGCGACGGGCTCCCTCACGGTTGAGCTCTTTTTGCAACGCAAACACTGACTGCGGCCTCGACAGCGGATCGAGCGCCATGCACCACTCCACGACTTCAATCAAATTGTCTGAATAGACGCCGCGCAGGCGCGCCAACGCGGTGGCAATACGGTCCTTTTCAATACGTTGCGGCGCTTCATTGGGCGGATAACCTTGCATACAGGCATAAATACAGGCTCCGATGGCATAAATATCAGTCCAAGGCCCCATCGCGGCGTCACG
>JADGRK010000353.1 GCA_017880985.1 Rhodoferax sp.
GTCACTGCTCACGCTGGCGTGCGTAGTCGGCGTTAGTCAAATCAAAGGAATCATCATGAAATATTCGACATTACTGGTCGCAGCAGCGACGACTCTCGCCTTGAGTGGCTGTTTTTCGCTTCCTGCCGGCCCGGCTGGTCCGCAAGGCGCAACCGGTAATACCGGCGCGCCTGGTTATACCGGGGCAAGGGGTAATACTGGTGCCACCGGCGGCGCGGGCGCCACGGGAAGTACCGGTGCCACCGGCGGCGCGGGCGCCACGGGAAGTACCGGTGCCACCGGCGGCGCGGGTGCCACCGGGGATACCGGTGCCACCGGCTACACCGGCGCGACTGGCAGCACGGGTGCAACCGGCCGCACTGGCGCCAAGGGAAGCACAAGCGGCGACACCATCGTCGTTGTTCCAGCCAAATAACAGATCCTGGAGTGGTCACTGCCTGATATTTGCCGGGCCACCCCGCGGCTCGTGCCGCTGAATTTGTTTTGCGGGGATGATCGTTATGTTCCCGCGCGGGCTCCCGCTGGCGGGGTTGCCTCCTATGTTGCCCTGGCCGCGCATGTGCGCTTGCGCACCGAACGGTGCAAGGCTCGGCGCGGACAATGGCCGACGCTCTTGATCTTCAGGGTCTAGCGAATTGGGAAATAAATGTCCGCCAACTTTCTCATACTGCCATGACACTGCCCGCTTCGCTCAAATGGATCGCTGGCGTTCTTGTTGCGCTTGTCGCCTTGCCAGTGCTTTACATCGCACTGTTCGGCTGGGGTTGGCTGCGCACCCCGATCGAGCGCTTGGCACTGGAAAAGACGGGTCGTGTGTTGCTTATCAAGGGCGACCTCAATCTGGCCCCGGGCTGGCCTTGGTCGCGCCTGCACGCTAACGCCGTCAGCTTTGCCAATCCGGTCTGGGCCCAGGAAAAGCAGATGCTTAGCGCTGACGCGGTTGAAATCGCTGTCGATTTGCCGCAATTGCTGCGCCGTAACATCGTTTTTCCGGAGCTGCGGCTGGAGCGTCCGGTGGTGTTTTTGGAGCAAGGCAGCCAGGGTCGAAAGAGCTGGCTGCTGGACCTCAACCAGCAAAATGAGGACGCCCAGATACGGATTGACCGTCTGACGCTTGATGATGGGCTACTCGGTTACGATGATGCCGCGCAAAAAACCAGTATTCGTGCGGAACTCTCAACCCTGAAAGCGTCGTCGGTTGAGACCAGGGATCCGGGTCTGGTTTTTGCCGCCCACGGACAATATAAGGGCTTGTCCTTCAAGGCCAAGGGCCATGGTGGACCGGCGCTGACACTGCGTGAAGAGCGCACCCCTTATCCTTTGAAAATCGATGCCAGCGTGGGGCGTACCAGCCTACAGGCCGAGGGGAGCGTCACCAGCCTGCTCAAATTCTCCGCCGTGGACATGCGCCTGGCTCTGCGGGGAGACAACATGGAGCAACTTTTCCCCTTGCTTGGGATCGCGTTTCCGGCAACCGGTGCTTACGCAACCGAGGGGCACCTGCTGCACAGTGGCAGTCGCTGGCGCTACGACAAGTTTTCGGGCCACGTGGGTGCCAGCGACATCGCCGGGTCGGGACAGATTGATGTTGGCGGCAAGCGCCCGATCATGAGTGCCGAATTAACGTCCGATTTGCTTGATCTTGAAGACCTCGGGCCGATGATTGGTGCCCGACCCGGCAGGCTGCAAGCCGCCAGACAAGCAGCCCCCGTACCGGCTCAAACTGTTACACCAGCCCAAGCGCGTCTGCTGCCTGACCTGCCGTTCAAAACTGATCGATGGAACAGCGTGGACGCGGAGGTCAGCTTGCATGCCAGGACAATCCGCCGCGCCAAAGAGCTGCCGCTGGAAAATTTTATGTCGCACCTGAGCTTGCATGATGCGGTGCTGAGGCTTGACCCACTGAATTTCGGCTTGGCCGGTGGCGACCTCAATGCGGTGATCTCGCTTGATGGCCGCACTGACCCGATCCAGGCAAAAGCCCAGGTGCGGGCAAAAAAAATTCTGCTGGCAAAGTTGTTCCCCACCTTCGCGCTGAGCAAAACCAGCATCGGCCAGGTCAATGGAGAATTCGACCTTGCCGGACACGGCAACTCGGTGGCTCGCATGTTGGCAAGCGCCCAAGGCAAGGCGGGGCTGGTCGTGGTGGGCGGCGAGGTCAGCAAGCTGATGATGGAGAAAGCCGGGTTGCACTTATGGGAAATTCTGCAACTCAATCTGAGCGGCGACAAACTGGTCAAGCTGCGTTGCGTGGTTGCCGACTTCGAAGTCAAGAGCGGCAAGATGCAGGCCAATGCGCTGATTTTAGACACCCAGGTCACCACCCTCATCGGTGTCGGCAGTATCGATCTGGGCCAGGAGCGACTCGACCTGACCTTTAATCAGAAGACCAAGAACACCAGTCCGGTGGCCTTGCGCAGCCCGATTTACGTTCGCGGCAGCTTTGCCAGGCTCGAAGTCGGGGTCGATAAGATGCGCGTGGTGGAACGTGCCCTGGGCGCGATAATGCTGGGCGTCGTCAATCCGTTTCTGGCTCTGATTCCCTTGATCGACGCCGGTCCTGGCCAGGACAGCGATTGCGGGCAACTGGTGCACGATGCCGGCGCTTTGCCGCGTTCAGAGCGAAAAAATACCGGAGCAAAGAAATGAACAGGGTGGGAATGGGTGGCCTTGGGCGTGTCGTAGCAACGGTGTTGTTGATACTCACTGCGACCGCTTGCGCGACGCTGCCCGACGCCGACACCTTGATAGCGCGGCACGCCGGGCAAGAGGCCCGCTTTGAGAATGCGCGCGGCCCGCTCTCAAAGCAAAAAAGTGCTGCCATCCTGGCGCAACTTAAGCGCAAATCTGGCGACATTGATATTCTGGAAAAGCAGATTGCGCTGGAGCAAGCCATTGTTGGCAGCCCGCTCATCGTGGGCAACAAAGTGACGCTGTTGCAGGATGGTGCTGCAACCTATGCGGCCATGTTTGCCGCCATCCGTCAAGCCCGGGACCACATCAATCTGGAGTCTTACATCATCGAAGATGACGCTATTGGGCGCCAGTTTGCTGATTTGCTGCTGGCGCAGCAGAGCCGCGGCGTGCAGGTCAACATCATCTATGACAGCGTGGGTGCACTCAATACGCCCACGGCTTTCTTTGAGCGGCTCAGGCAAGGTGGCGTTGCGGTGCTTGAATTCAATCCAGTCAACCCGCTCAAGGCGAAGACGCCTTGGTTGTTAAATAACCGGGATCACCGAAAAATATTGATTGTTGACGGGCGCATCGCCTTTATCGGCGGCATCAATATCAGC
>JADGRK010000046.1 GCA_017880985.1 Rhodoferax sp.
GGCATTTTGAAGCTTGTCAAACATCGAGATAAAACCCTGCGCTTCAAAGCCCGCCTGCGTCATGACACCAAACCCGACACGGTCGGCCTCGCGCTCCATGTCACGCGAAAAATTGAGCTGGCTCTGCGCTGCCACGGCCTGACCACCGACTATCATGGCGTTACCAGCGTCGGCGTTCTTGCTGGCCGCCAGGGCACCCAGAATCATGGCGCCGATCAGCCAGGGCGTTTGTTGACCCTGCTTGGCGATCAAACGTGAAATATGGCGCTGGGTG
Source organism: Rhodoferax sp. (assembly GCA_017880985.1). Lineage (GTDB taxonomy): Bacteria > Pseudomonadota > Gammaproteobacteria > Burkholderiales > Burkholderiaceae_C > Rhodoferax. The sequence continues at coordinate 275 of JADGRK010000046.1, forward strand.
ACGTGGCTGAGCTCATGCCCCAGCACCGAGGCCAACTCGTCACGACTGCTCACCACCGCGATCAAGCCCAGATGGACGCCAAAATAACCGCCCGGCAAGGCAAAGGCGTTGATCGTGCGGTCGCGTCCGAGCATGATTTCCCAGGCAAATCGCTCGGCCAGCTCGGGTGACAAATCCCCCCGCGCGCGCGCTGCCGCCAGCAGGGGCTGCCAGATGCCCTGCACATAGTCAACCAGCACGGGGTCGTCAATGTAGTCTGGATCACGGTAAATTTCACGCGCAATGCGGTCGCCAATGCGGCGCTCGGCGCTGCTGCCGAGCTCACTGGTGTCACCCAGCAGGGGCATTTGCGAGTTGGCTTGCAGACTTGACGAGGCGCCGGGCTGGGCCTGCAAAGAAGCCGGAGCAAGCACGCCAATAGCTACTAAAATAATAGCTGCTTGCGCATGATGAATGGGGGCTAGAACCAGATTTTCCATAAATTTACGAGTCAGAACAATGCCGCTGGTCAATCGGCAGTCTTTCCGGAAAAAGGTATCAGGGTTGAACATCACCGTATGATGCTAGTTCAATATGAAGGTTCTGTAAATTTTGGACCCCATCAACCTTGAACACGATCCCGATGAAATCTCTCACCCATTTCGACGCCCAAGGCCAGGCCCACATGGTCGATGTGGCCAGCAAGGCCGCCACGCACCGCATTGGCATCGCTGGTGGCCGCATTGAGATGCAAGCTGCCACGCTGGCGATCATTGAGTCGGGCAGCGCCAAGAAAGGCGACGTGCTGGGCATTGCCCGCATCGCCGGCATCATGGCTGCCAAGAAAACCAGTGAACTGATTCCCCTCTGCCACGCGCTGGCACTGACGCGAATTGCTATTGATTTCGAAGCTATTAACGCAAGTGCAACGGGGGCTAGCAGCGTATCTTGTACTGCAACCGTAGAGACCGTCGGCGCCACCGGGGTCGAGATGGAGGCGCTCACTGCGGTGCAGGTCGCGCTGCTCACCATTTATGACATGTGCAAGGCGGTCGATCGGGGCATGGTAATGACGGGCGTCAGGTTGCTGGAAAAACACGGCGGCAAGTCGGGCAGTTTTGTGGCCGGGTCGTGAAATTGACATTGCAGGCTAGACCCGCCATCGATGCAGGCGGGATAGACACTTATCGAACCGCATTTTCTTTAGCCCAGCGCGCATGGGCCTCAGGAAAAGCCGCCTGGTAGCGCGCCATGTAGAACAGCGCTTCGTCCTGGTGCCCCAGCAGGGTGGCGCTCTCGATTAATTTCTCGATCACGCGCGGCTCGGGCGAGAAGTGCAACATGGCTTGAGCCAGTTGATTGAGGTACTGCGCATTCTCAAGTGTCAAGGCGGTGGTGGTGAGTTCGGCAAAGCGCACCTGATCCTGGAACAGCCATGAGTCGCTGATTCTCTCCAGCGTGTTGTCACGATACGCCACTGAGCGCCTGCCCGGGACCAGGTAAATTTGACTGACGCGCTGATAATCCCACGCCGCATAGGCTGCAATTGCTAGCAAACTTATAGCTGCCAACGCAGACCATACGGTGGCTAGACGCCTAAAACGTTCAAATTTCTCAGGCGTCAGACGGGGCCGGCGCCAGAGCAACCACAAACTCAGCCCAAAGGCGATCTGAAACGGCCCGTACCAGAGCGGGTATTCCAGCAGACTGTGCAGCAAAATGACGGCCAGCACCGACCAGGCCAGTTGCCGCGTGGCGTCCGCCTCGCGCCATGGTTTGGCGCGCCACGCCAGCCACAGGCCGCCGCCGCATACCAGCACGGCCAGCGGCAGGCCCAACTCCACCGCCAGATGCAAGGGCAGGTTATGGGCGTTGTCGAGAATTTCGCAAAAACGCTCGCCCGGATAGAGCGTGATGAAGTGGGCGTAATCAAGCTCGCCCCAACCCCAGCCGAGCCACGGCCTTTGGGTGATCAAGTGCAGCACGTTGCCCCACAAGGTCAGGCGGCTGGCGCACTTGAGGTCACCCTCATGCAGGCGCGCCAGAATGCCGCTGGCTTGAGGATCAAGACCCGCCAAACCCGGCAAGACCCAGGCACCGATGCCGTAAGCCAGTGCCGCCGCCAACAGAATCGGCGTGCTGGCACGACCGCGCCAGGCCCAGGCCATGGCGACCAACATCACCAGTTGGACCAGGCCGGTGCGCGACGACGATGCGGCGTTGCCCAAGGCCAATAAGACTGCCGCAGCGGCGGCGACCACCGGGATGATAAATTGCCCCTTGATTGGCACTGGGCGCGCCGCCCACCATAACAAGGCGGCCAGACCGATATTGGTCAGCGTCGCAAACTGGTTGCGCTGACGCAGGTTGCCAAAGGCCTCGCCGAGGCTGGTGCTGTTGACCCAGGGCGCCAGCGCTGCGGTGGCTCCAAAATACTGTAGCAAGCCCAGCAGCGCACTCAGCAATGCTGCCGCCAGCCAGGCTCCGGCCAGCGTTTCTGCCAGCCCCGCGCGCTGCAGGCGAAGCGTCACCAGCAGCAGCGCCAGACTGGCAAGCGAGACCAACCAGGGCATGACAGCCGGCGTTGGCCCGGGTGAAAACGGATTGAGCCAGGGCAGCGCCAATAAAAATAAACTGATGGTTGGCAGTACCGACTCCAGCGGCGTGACACGGCTGGCTCCGTGCCGACTTGACCATTGCTTATCCGGCATGGACTGCGGCCTGGTCATCAGCAAACAAGCCGAAGAACAGGCGGTCTTCCCGCAACAGGTGCCCGGCCACCAATTTGGCCACCAGAAATTCGACCAGTTCAGCCATTGACACGGTCGCTGCGCTCGTTTGATCGCGCAGCTTCAAAGCCTGCGCCATCAGCTCACGATGCGCTTGCGCATGCTCTGTCACCTGCGGGTAATCGTGGGCCAGTAGAACCTCTTCCTCACACGCAAAATGTTCCGCCATATGCGCCAGCAGGGCGTCAAACGCAATATTGAACTGGGCCGGCTCGTCCGGTTGCGCGGCCGCCTTGCCAAGAAGAACGTTGGTCAAACGGAACAAGTCCCGATGCTGCTGGTCAATCTTCGGGTGACCACTGCTAAAGGAGAGTTTCCAGCTTAACCGGACGAAGGACTGACCGGCGGAACGGATCTCATCGAAGTCGGCCAGGTCGGCGCCCGGCATCCCCAGCGCGACCCGATTGCAGCCGGCTTTTTTGGCACGGTACATGGCCTCATCACCGATGCGCAGCAGCTCTTGCTCGGTCTGGCCATCGTCGGGGTAGAGCGCAACCCCGATGCTCGACGATACGCCAAGACCGACCTTGTCTTGCGTCACAAAAGGCTGCGCCAGCGCGAGCCGGATTTTTTCTGCCACCGCCAGTGCATCGTCGTCGGCTTGCAGATCGGGCAGCAACACCACAAACTCGTCGCCACCGATGCGCGCGGCGGTGTCGGATTCGCGCAAACAGCCCTGTATCCGTTGCGCCACGGATTGCAGCAGCCAGTCACCCACTTCATGCCCTTGCTCATCATTGATCGGCTTGAACCTGTCGAGATCGATGAACAAGAGCGCCAGCCGGGATTGCTCGCGCTTGGCCCGACTGATCAGCTGTGGCAGCCGATCAAGCAACAGCCGACGGTTGGGCAGTTGGGTCAGGGGATCGTGGAACGCAAGTTGGCGAATGGCTTGCTCGGTGCGCTTGCGTTCGGTGATGTCACGCGTAACGCCGAGAACCGAGACCAGTTTGCCTTGCGCGTTGGCGTGCAGCGTTGCAACGACTTCGGTCGCAATCAGGTGGCCATCCTTGTGCGGCTGATCGAGCTCGACCACCCGCACCGCATCCGTGCGTTCACCCGCCTCCCATCGGCCAATTGCCTCGGCAAGAATTGATTTGACCCGTTGTAGCGACTCCGGCGTCATGACGGCCTCGACCGGCTGCGCCATCGCTTCTTCGCGGGTGTAACCGCGCAGCCGGTAGACCGACGGGCTGACGTAAGTGTTGTGCCAGCTGGCGATGTCCATCACCCAGATGACGTCGCCGGAGTTTTCGGCGATGAAGCGGAACTTGCTTTCACTTTCCCTGAGTTCGGCGACCGCCATTTCACGGGCCGCTGTTTCGCGCCGCTCCCGGCGGATCAAGTACAGCAACACGCTGACGACCAGCGCCACCGCCACCACCATGGCCAGATCAATTGGCAAACCAGCCGTCATCCACACTCCTTCCTGATCCCGAACCGCCCACTTCCACCAGTCGGCTGACCGGATGTTTTTGACGGTTGGTCAGTATATCTGGCAATAAAGCGGCCGCGCGTCAGGGCCAGCCCAGCGCCGGCCCGGCGTCTGCATGACCCGCCTGCTGTTGAATCGCCTCGACAGCTCGGCCCGAGGCGTCGATGAAGCTGGCCACCCGCTTGAGTTGATCCGACACATTGAGCGCCGGTGCGTGACCACAGCCGGCAATCTCCGCCACCTGCGTCAAACCCAAAAGACCGGGGCCGCGACGCAGCATCTCGCTGATGGTCGCCGGCAACACCAGATCGGACTCGGCACCGTGCAGGCACAGCACCGGGATGCGCAGCGCGTCGTAGTGATCCCAAATCAAATAGTCATCAGGGTGGCTGCTGAACTGCTGCACCATGGCTGGGTCGTAGTGCGGCGTGACACGACCGTCGGGCAAACGGCGCGTCGAGGTTTCGGTCAGGCGCCGCCACTGCGCGTCGCTTAAGACACCAAAAGGCTGGTACACCTGACGGAAGAAGGCTTCGAGTTCCAGCACCGTGGCAAACGCTGGCGGCTGGCCGGCGTAGGCCTTGATGCGCTCGATGGCGGCCTGGGCCAGCTGCGGCGCGTTGTCGTTCAAGGTCAGGCTCTGAATGCGCTGCTTCATGCCGGGCTGCAGCAGGCCTGAGGCGCAAACCATGCCGATGGAGCCGCCCATGGAAGTGCCGATCCAGTGCGCCTGGTCGATCTTGAGCCGGTCAAACAACTCTGCCGCCAGTCTGGCGTAAAACGACAGGCAGTACTCTTGCGCCGGCAGCGGACTCCATTGGCTCAAGCCACGGCCGATCACATCCGGGCAAATGACGCGGCAGCCGCGCGCGCTCAGATGCGCGGCGAGCTCGTCCATGTCGCGCCCGGTGCGCGCCAGGCCGTGCCAGGCGATCACGGTTTTGGCCTGCCCGGCACCCCACTCGGTGTAGTGAATCTCGCGCCCAATACAGGTCACATAGTTGGATGTCATTGACATGGCGTGGGTCTCCATGGTGGGTGGCAGCACGGCGCGGGTTGACCCGTCCGCCGTGCAATGCCGCTGACTTTAGTTCGGCACGTTGATGGCGGTACCGGAGAAGCCAATCTGGTTGGCCGCTACCGGTGCCGCACTGATGGCCGGAACATTGGCGACCGTGATCGCTGGCGCAGCGCCTGCGACCCCGCCCCGTGGTGTCGTGCGCACGACCTGGCTCGGTGGCAGCGCAGTGCCACTCTTCAGGTAGGCATACATCGCGTCCATGGAGCGCACAAAGTAGACGTGCAAGGGGACGAAACGGGTGTCAAAACCAGAGAACGGAATAAAGGTGTCGAAATGCTGGGCATTGGTGACCTCGATGTAGCTGACTTTGCTGGCCGCTCCCTCCACCACCTTGTTCTTTGCCACATAAGCGCGTGCGTTGTTGTTCACCGGTACCAGCGCATCGCTGCGGCCGGCGACAATGATGGTCGGCACGGCGCGCAGGTTCCCCGTGATCTGCACTTCGGCCATGCCAGCGCGCACCGCCGTGCTCTGGGCCAGCGTGGGCGTGGTACCTGCGGTCAGCGCGATGCCGGTCACAGCATCAACACCGGTCACCAGGGCACGTTGGCACAAAGCGTTGTCCAAGCCAAAATCCGCGACCCCGGTGGACGGTGACACCGTGAATTGCCAGGCTTTGGCACCGCCCACGGAATCGTTATACACCACGCTGGCCGGTGTGCCATTGGCGGTGCCATTGGCGACCGCAAAGCTCTGCGCTTTGGTGGTTGCATTGACAGCAACCGGCGTACCGGTGGCGTCGACTTGCGCCAGACTGGCGTTGCAGACGTTGTCGGTGACCGGGAAGCGGCCATAGCTGACCGGATACATCATCGCCAGGATGGGCGCATTGCCCAAAGCGTAGTGCGCGTTGTGCATCTGGTCGTTGTCAGGGGTCCAGCCAAAGCCGCGCAGCTTGTTCAACGCATCCAGCGAGCGCGCTGCGGTGTCGGCACCGGCCACCAGACCCTTGGCGGCAAGACCGTCGCAGCGTGCCGCAGCGCGTGCGTTCATGCCGGTCAGTGACATATAGTTGAAAATCGATGTCTCGGCGATGACGGCGGGAGCGGCCAACGCGGCACAGGGCTGATACAGGTTGGCCCAGGTCACCATATCCGCGAGCGACTTGCCATAGCCACCGACCGGCACGCCGCCAAGCTGCACGCCGAAGCCGGCCGTGCTATTCAGTTGCGTCACCGGCTCAGCGGCCACCACACCCTTGATCAGACCGCTGGTATCCTGCTCAGCCGCATGCAAAACGGAGGCGCCACCGTTGGAGGCCGATCCGGCAATGATGAGGGTATTGGCAGCCGTGAAGGGCGTCGGAAGATCGGTGTTGCCGTAGCGCTTGTTCATGGCATACAGCGCGTAGCTGGCCGAGGCTAGTGTGTCGCCACCCCAATCCTTCTCAGGGTTGAGCTGTGAATGCACCTGCTTGAGCGCGAGACGGTTCGGAAACAGTGCGTTGTAGGCTGTGCGTGCGGCGTCCGTGATGTTGGCGGCGAAGAAATTTAGCGCTCCCGCGTTAGCACGGGTGGCGCGCGTGCCATCCATCTTGTTGACGGTGTCGTCCATCATGTCGTACAGGCCGACACCTTTGCCGGCATCGGTCAGGGCCACGGCACAGCCGTGCTTCAAGCCCCACTCGCCGGCGGTGCCAACGGCGCCATAAACGCCGCGTGAGCCCGATGACGGCCCGAGCACGATGCACGGCGCCACCCGGTTGAAGCTGTCCGGAATCTGCACGGCGATGGCGACGCGCTTGCGACCTGAGCCGTCGTCCAGCGCGGCCAGGTATTCCTGGCCGGGAATCAGGCCTTCGCTGGCGGTGACGTTGCCAGCAATGTCAACATTCGGCCCAAACAGGCTGCCGTAACCGCCGTTTGCGCTGAAATCCAGAATCGCCCGGTAGTTGGCATAGATGCCGTTGCGGCGCAGCTCCAGGGCGGTCGGGTTCAAGGGGTCGGCATAGGCTGGGGCTGCGGCCGCGCCGAGGCCGGTGCGGCCCAAGCCTGCCGTCAACAAATCCTGGGTTGTGGCTGTGGCACCGCTGCCCACAGCCACCGCAGGGTAAGTGGTCACACCAAGCTCGGCAATGCCCGACGGCAGCAGGTTCGGCGCTGGTGGCGAACCGCTGCCACCGCAGCCCCCCAATACCACGCTGCCCAGCAACAGGGCACTGGCAATTTGCGCGGATCGGGTAGGACCATAAGATTTGATTTTCATGCTTGTCTCCAGATGTTGGTAGTGATGTTGACGAAATGACGTGTTTACGCCTGCGCGCTTGCAGCCCGCAGCCGCCCCACCACGCCGGAGGGGAAGTAATAAACCGACAAAACAAACAGCACGCCGAGCCAGAGCAGCCAGCGGTCTGGCGAGAGCACGGCCGCCAGCCAGGGCAGGGAAACCGCCGCCTCGCTGCCCAGGCGCAGCAAATCCTGCAGGTAGCTTTGCGCCACCATGAACAGCGCCGCGCCGAGGGTCGCACCGTAAATGGTGCCCATGCCGCCGATCACCACGATCAGCAGCACATCCATCATGACTTCGAACGAGAGCGAGGTATCGGGCCCGTTGTAGCGCAACCAGAGTGCCAGCATGGCGCCCGCCAGACAGGCAAACAGGGCCGACAGGACACTCGACAGGGTACGGTACACCACCACCCGGTAACCAATCGCTTCAGCCCGAAACTCGTTCTCACGGATCGCCTGTAGCACGCGGCCAAACGGTGAGTTCACGATGCGCAGCATGGCCAGCAACAGCACCAGCGCCGCGACAAACAGCAAGTAGTAGCAGGCCAGCCGGCCATCCAGCGTGACACCCAGAAACGGAGCCTCGGCGAATTCATGACTGGGTGACAGGAGCTCGGGCACCTTGAAGCTCAAGCCGTCCTCGCCGCCGGTGATGTCGGAGAGTTGCGACGCCAGCGTCAGGAAGGCCGAGGCCACGGCCAGCGTGATCATGGCAAAGAAGATGGCCCGCACGCGGAGCGAGAACAGGCCCACCAGCAGGGCCAGCACAAACGAGAGCGCCAGTGCGCACAGCAGCCCGACCGCCAGCGCGGCCCAGGTCGGCCCGAGGCGGGTGCTGGCCACCGCAATGCCATAGGCACCAATGCCGAAAAACATGGTGTGGGCAAAACTGACAATGCCGGTGAAACCGAGCAGCAAATCAAAGCTCGCCACCAGCACGATGAATACCAGCACTTTGGCTGCGACGTTGAGCGCCTTCACGCCCGGAAAGATAAACGGCGCACCCGCCAGCGCGATCAGCAGCAGCACCAGCAACACCGCCAGCACCCGGCTGCGCGGAAAATCATTGGACAACAACCTGGTCAGCATGGTTAAGTCCTTTCTATCGGTTCGCCACCGGGTAGACACCCTGTGGACGCCACAGCAGGATCGCCACCATCAGCGCAATGTTGGAAAACAGCGCCACCTTGGGCAGCAGGAAGCCGGTGTAGTTGGCCATCAGACCGACCAGCAAGGCACCGATCAGCGCGCCGGTGGTGGAACCCAGGCCGCCGATGATGATCACGATGAAGATCAGGATATTCACCTGCGAGCCAATTTGCGGTGTGACGTTTTGCTGGTACAGCCCCCACATGACACCGCCCAGCCCGGCCAGCGCACTGCCGACCACGAACACGCCGACAAACAGGCGCCGGATGCGGTAGCCCAGCGCTTCCACCATCTCGCGGTCCTGCACCCCGGCGCGAATCAGCAGACCGATCTTGGTGCGGCTCAGCGTCCAGGCCAGCACGGCAAAGACCAGCAGGCCGACCACCACCGCCAGCAGGCGGTACTTCTCGATCGCGGATTCGCCCAGCAGCAGCGCACCGCGCAAAGCCTCCGGCAGCGGCAGCGCAATCTGCTGCGGGCCCCAGATCACCTTGATCAGTTCTTCGCCGATGATCATGCCGCCCATGGTGATCAGAATCTGCTTCAGGTGCTGGCCGTAAACCGGGCGCACGATGAAACGCTCGAAGGCCAGGCCGACCGCGCCGGCCACCGCCATCGCCACCGCCATGGCGGCAAACACGGCCAGCAGATTGCGCCACAACTCCGGCGAGCCGGTCCAGTTGCCCATCAGGCCCAGCACCGTGGTGGCGACAAAGGCGCCGAGCGCGATGAACACCCCGTGGCCAAAATTGAGCACATCCATCAGGCCAAAAATCAGCGTCAGTCCGGAGGCGATGACGAAGATGATCATGCCCATGGCCAGACCCGCCACGGTGAGGGTCACCCAGGTTGACGGCGAGCCGATGAAGGGTAAAACCACCAGCGCCAGCACCGGCACCATGGCCAGCGGCTTCCAGTCGAAGTCGATCTTATTCATAAGCGCACTTCCATGAATCCACATTTTGTGTGCTGGGAAGCTGCCTCTATCTTCGTCATTGCGAGCGCAGCGCGGCAATCCAGGGGCCATGGATTGCCGCGCTGCGCTCGCAATGACGAAGTCAGTGAATTGCCGATAAGCGTGCTCATAGCGCCAGCCCCAGCAGTGAGTGCTGCAGTGCTTCGTCCTCGGCCAGCGCCTGCATCGCGCCGGCGTGCACCACGCGACCGTTGTCCATGACCGCCACGCGATCCCCCAGCCGTTTGGCAAAGCTGATGTTTTGCTCCACCAGCAAGATCGTGGTGCCGGTGGCCTTGAGCTGGGCAAAGGCGTCAATCATGTTGTTGATGATGGCCGGCGCCAGGCCCTTGCTGGGCTCGTCCACGATCAGCAGTTCGCGCGGCTCGACGATCGCACGCGCCACCGCCAGCATCTGTTTTTGTCCGCCGGAGAGCTTGCCCGCCGGGTGATTCCAGAATTTCTCGACCGCCGGAAACAGCGAAAAAATCCACTTCAGGCGCGCCTCGTCCATCTGGCTGGCGCGTCTGGCCTGGCGCGCGGCGAGCAGCATGTTTTCCTTGACCGTGAGGTCAGAAAAGATGCCCATGTTCTCCGGCACGTAGGCGATACTGAGCGCGGCAATTTCGGGCGTATTCAGGGCGGTGATATTTCGCTGCCCGAAGGTCACGCTGCCCTGGCTGGCATGCCACAAGCCCATGATGGTGCGCAGCGTGGTGGTCTTGCCGGCGCCGTTGCGGCCCAGCAGCATGGTCAGTTGCGCGCGCGGCACCAGCAGGTCCACGCCGTGCAGGATGTGATAGGCGCCGATATGCGTGTGCACGCCTTGCAGTTTGAGAAGAGCGTCGTTCATTGCTTCTCGCTCCTTCCACCTTGAGGGGGAAGGTCGGGATGGGGGGGAGCCACATCTTGCGCGCAAGCGTCTTGGGGGGTAACCCCCAAGTACGCTTCCTGCACGATCGGCGACGCAATCACCGCTGCCGGCTCGCCATCGGCCACCAGCGCGCCGTTATGCAGCACGATGATGCGGTCCGCCAGTTCCCGCACCACGTCCATCTTGTGTTCCACCAGCAAAATGGTTTTACGCGGGTCATCCTTGAGTTTTCGGATCAGATTGAGAATCACCGGCGCTTCTTCCGCGCTCATGCCGGCGGTGGGTTCATCGAACATGAACACATCGGGCTCCAGCGCCATCAGCAGGGCGACTTCTAGCTTGCGCTGGTCGCCATGCGGCAGACTGGCCACGGCGGTGTTTTGCTTGTCGTTCATGCTGACCGCCGCCAGAACTTCCTCGGCGAGCTGCGTCAAGGCCTTGTGATCGCTCCAGATGCTCCAGAGATTGAATCCACGCAAATGGGCACCGGCGCGTGCCGCCTGAACCGCCAGACGCACGTTCTCCAGCACCGACAGGTGCGGGAACAGGTTGGTGAGCTGAAACGCCCGCCCCAGCCCGGCGCGGGTTCGGGCCGACGGACTCATGCC
>JADGRK010000354.1 GCA_017880985.1 Rhodoferax sp.
GCCAGCGGCCCCAGCGCCAATCACCGCCACCCGCAGGGGCCGCGTATCAGCCAATTCAACCACTTTGGGCCACAAGGCACCAAAGCTCTCAATCGGACGCAAAAACAAGCCGTTCTCACGGGCACCAGGAATCATCAGTTCAATCTGCTGGCGGCTTTGCACCGACCCGGTGTTGATCAATAAAAAGTCAAAACCGAGAGAACTGTCGTCGTCCAGTGTGAGGCTGCGCGCCGAAGCATCGAGCGCTTTGACACTGCGCACTAGCCAGTTGATCGCCGTGCCTTTAAGCAGGGGCTCCAGCGGGATCATGCAATCTTCCAGCGTGTAATGTCCGGCCACGAAACCGGGCACCATGCCGGAGTAAAGCTGGCGCGGGTGGGATGTCACCAGCGTGATCTGTACGCCAGCCAGTGGCTGCGCCGCCAGCGTTGAGAGCAGGTGCAGGTGGGCATGACCCGCGCCGAGCATCACCAGATGTTTCATGAAAAATCGTGTTCAGGTTTCAGGGTAACCAACCCAACTGAGCCAGGCAGGCCCGGCTGCTGCCTTGCGTATTGTCGCTGTCAGCCGCCACGGCAATGGCGGCAATCGGTGACACTGCGGTTCAGCATGGGTCGTTCAGGTTGGCAGTCAATGTTCAAAAGTACACGGATCATCCTCGATTGTCGAGTGCTGCTACAGTGCAGGGTGATAATGCTGCGTTTTCAGGTCACTCATGCGGATGACTTGAATTTGTCAATTTCAAGGGGCTCTGCAATGAAAAAATGGGTGATCGTGGCGCTGTTGGCGCTCTCCAGTGTGGCGCAAGCCGAGTCCAGCCCAACCAAGAAGGAATTGATCACCAAGGTGTTGACGCTGCAACAACCTGCCATCGAGCAGGCAGCGCAATCGCTGGCTGAGCGACCGGCAGCGCAAATGATGCAACAGGCCGGGATGGTTATGCAGTCCAAGGTGGCCGCAGACAAACGCGAAGCGGTTGCCAAAGAGATTGAAGCCGACGTGAAGAAATATGTCGATGAGGTGGTCCCACTGGTGCGCGCGCGAGCCGTCAAAATAGCCCCCGCAACGATTGGCGCACTGCTGGAAGAAAAATTTTCGGAGGACGAGCTCAAGCAACTGATTGCCATTATCGAGTCGCCGGTGAATCGCAAATTTTTGGCAATGGGGGCCGAGATGCAAAAGGCATTGCTGAACCAGTTGGTGACCGAGACCCAGAGTGCGATTGAGCCCAAAGTCAAGGCGCTGGAGCAGGCGATCGGCAAACGACTGGGCTTGCCCGCAGCTTCGTCACCAGCTGCCAAAGCAGCGCATGCACCGACCAAGGCGGCCAGCAAGTAGCGCTGGCGGGCACGACCGGTTGTAGCCGTCACAAGGCCGGGCGATTTCAGGACTTCAGAGCGCCGCGCCAGCGGGTCGCAAAACATTGGCCAGAAATACAGCGATGTCGGCCACCTCGCGCGGGTGCACGCTGTGCTGCATCGGGTAGCTGTGCCAATGCACCGGGTAGCCCAGGCTGACCAGAAAATCACGGGTACTTTCGCCACGCTGCGGTAGCACCACCGGGTCCATGCTGCCATGGCCCATGAAAATCGGCGTGTGGGCATTGGCCGCGCTGCGCCCGGCGGCAAAGGTGTCGGCCAGCGGCAGGTAGCCCGACAATGCCAGGATGCCGGCCAACCGCTTCGGATATCTCAGCCCTGTATGCAACGCCATCGCACCGCCCTGCGAGAAACCCGCCAACACGATGTTCTGAACCGCAATGCCAAGCGAGGTTTCGTGCTCGATCAGCGCCGCAATCGCCTGTTCTGACTTTTGGATACCTGCCGCGTCCTGGCGACTCAGCAGATCGGTGCCACGAATGTCATACCAGGCGGGCATCACATAACCGCCATTGAGCGTCACCGGCATGCTTGGCGCATGCGGAAACACAAAGCGGATCGGAGGGCAAGCGCGCAAGTCAAGCTCGGGTACCAGGGCCGCGAAGTCGTTGCCATCGGCACCCAGTCCATGCAGCCAGATCACAGCCGCCGTCGGGTGCGGGCCACTTTCAATTTCAATTCGGGGCAGCAGGGTAGTCATATCTCCAGTCAGTTGGGGACCTGTTGAACCAGCGCAGCGAGTGCGCCAAAGTCGCGCAAAGCGGTCAGATCGGGCATGCGCGCGGTTTACCTTGGCATTTTTGCTGCTCACGACAGCAATGCCTGCGCAAACTCACGGGCGTTGAAAGTCTCCAGATCTTCAAGTTTCTCTCCCATCCCAATGAAATACACCGGGACCGGCCGCTCACGCGCGATGGCCGCCAGCACACCGCCCTTGGCCGTGCCGTCGAGCTTGGTCACAATCAGACCGGTGAGTTGCAGCGCGTCGTCAAAGGCCTTTACTTGAGTCAGAGCGTTTTGCCCGGTGTTGCCGTCAATCACCAGCAGGATTTCATGCGGCGCTGTGGCGTCGGCTTTCTGGACCACCCGCTTGATCTTCTTGAGTTCATCCATCAGGTGAATCTGCGTCGGCAGGCGTCCCGCCGTATCCACCAGCACCACATCTTTGCCGCGTGCCTTGCCGGCACTGACCGCATCAAAAGTCACGGCCGCCGGGTCACCCCCCTGCTGGCCGATGATCTCCACCGTGGTGCGCTCAGCCCAGACGCTGAGCTGCTCGCGCGCCGCCGCACGAAAGGTGTCTGCTGCCGCCAGCAAGACACTGGCACCGTGGTTGGACAGGTGTTTCGTGAGCTTGCCGATCGAAGTGGTTTTACCCGCACCATTGACACCTGCGACCATGATCACGGTGGGCTTGTGTTGACCAATGACAAGCGGCCTTTCGAGCGGCTGGAGAAGGTCGGTAAGGCTTGCCACCAGGATGTTTTTAAGTGCCACCGGGTGCGTGACACCACTCTCCTTGACCTTGCGGCGCAATTCCAGCAGCAAGTATTCAGTGGCGGCTACGCCCGCGTCGGACATCAGCAAGGCGCTTTCCAGGTCTTCGTACAGGGCCTCGTCAATCTTCGCACCGGCAAACACTCTGGAAATGCTGGAGGCCGTTTTCCCCAAGCCCGCTTTGAGCTTGTCAAGCCACTTTAACCGCTCGGGTGGGACTGCGCTGGGCAGTACAACATCAATCGGTGCGACCAGGGCACGACCAATCAACGAAGCGCCAGGGCCAGCAGACAAAGTGGCAGTCTGGTCAATAATCGGGTCGGCTAACGCGGGACTATCGGGAACTGCTGGTGGCTTTTTTTTAAAAAAACTGAACATTGGGCCTTTTCTGGAAATTACTGTATTCTATGAAAA
>JADGRK010000355.1 GCA_017880985.1 Rhodoferax sp.
GCATGATGGCGGTGGGGTCGATCGCTCGCAACTTCGTGCGCGAAAACCGCTGGCCGGTCCTGATCCTGCTGGTGTGGATCGTCTTCACGGCGGCGGTGACCGCAGGCTTCGGCCGGGAGCGCGTCGTGCTTGACGACGTGGCAATGGTGGCCATCGTCGATAAGCTGATCAAACAACGCAAGGACTCGGTTGAAGCGTTCACCCAGGCCAACCGGATGGACCTGGCGGACAAGGAAGCGGCCGAGATCATCGTGCTGCAAGCCTATCTGCCGCAGCGTCTGAGCGCCGAAGAAGTGGCTGCCGCGGTCAAGACCATCGTGACCGAACTAGGCGCCAAAGGCCCCGGTGACATGGGCAAGGTCATGGGTGCTGTCAAAGCCCAACTGGCGGGTAAAGCGGAGATGGGACAAATATCAGCCGCGGTGAAAGCAGCGCTGGCAGCTTAGCTCCCCGCCACCTTCATCCGGTTCACCAGAATCGAGCCAATCGTCTTGGCGCCGTAGTTGTAGCGGTCGGCCCCCACCGCCTCGATGCCTTTGAGCATGGTTTTCATATTGCCCGCGATGGTGATTTCCTGCACCGGATAGGCGATACGGCCGTTTTTGACCCAAAAGCCGCTGGCCCCGCGGGAATAGTCACCCGTCACGTAATTCACGCCGCTGCCCATCAGCTCGGTCACAAACAAGCCGGTGCCGAGCTTTTCCAGCATCGCGTCGAGGTCGTCGCCAGCACGCGTCAGGCGCGATGTCAAGCTCAGGTTATGCGAACCCCCGGCGTTGCCAGTGGTCTTCATGCCCAGCTTGCGTGCCGAATAGCTGCCCAGAAAATAACCCTGCACCCGCCCGGCTTCTACCACCTGACGGGCCTTGACGCGGACACCCTCGTCATCAAACGGTGAGCTGCCTTTGCCACGTTTGACGAACGGGTCTTCCAGGATATCAATGTGTTTGGGCAACACCTGTTTACCCAATGAATCAAGCAGGAACGAACTCTTGCGATACAGCGCGCCACCGCTGATGGCTTGTACCAAGCTGCCCAAAAGGCCCGCCGCCAGGGGTGACTCAAACAAGATCGGACATTCGGTGGTGGCAATCTTGCGCGCATTCAAGCGGCTCAACGCACGCTCGGCGGCATAGCGGCCGACCGCTTCGGGCGAGGCCAATTCTTCAGCATTGCGTTGCGAGCTGTACCAGGCATCACGCTGCATACCGCTGCCTGTGCCGGCAATCGGCGACACCGACAGAGAATGGCGCGAGCTGGCATAGCCGCCCCTGAAACCATGGGTGTGGGCGCTGAAAAAATGCGACTGCTGCGCCGACACGCCAGCACCCTCGCTGTTCGCAATGCGCTTGTCGGTCTGCAGCGCCGCCGCTTCGCAGGCCAGAGCGATGGCAGCCGCCTGTTCGCTGTTGATGGACCACGGAAAAAACAAATCCAGGTCGGTGCGCTGCTCCAAGGGCTGCGCGATGTCCTGCAAATCTGGCAAGGCGGCAAATGGGTCTTCAGCGGTGAAGCGGGCAATGTCGTAGGCGGCCTGCACCGTCTGCTCTATCGCGGCCTGAGAAAAGTCAGAGGTACTGGCATTGCCGCGGCGCTGGCCCAGATAAACCGTGACGCCGAGCGACTTGTCCCGGTTGCGCTCCACGTTTTCGAGCTCACCCTTGCGCACTGACACGCTCAGGCCACAGCCTTCCGATGCTTCGGCCCCAGCGTCGGTAGCACCGAGTTTTTTGGCGTGCGCCAGGGCGCTGTCCACCAATTCTTCAAAAAATGGGCGGCTATAGCTAAATCCCTTGTCAGCGCTAGGCTGAGCTGGGGTTGAGGTGTTGGCGGTGTTGGGTTTATTCATATCGGCAGCTATGATACTTGGCTATGTCACGTAAATTCAAAAAAGGCTATTTCGTCCGTGGTGAATTCGTTGCCGAGGGCAGCGAACGCGATCTGGAGCTCAAGCGCGAACTCAAGGGCACCGACGAGCAAAGCCGCACCGACCTCAAGCGCGAAAGCACCGAATTACAAAAACTGGGTGAAGACCTGCTGACGCTGCGTGCCGACCTGATGGCCCGGCTGGACTTGAGCGAGAAGCTCAAGGACGCTGTGATCGAGGCCAAGCGCATCACCAACTTCGAAGGCAAGCGCCGCCAGATGCAGTTCATTGGCAAGCTGATGCGGCTGCTCGATCCGGCCGTGCTGGAGACGGTTCGCACCGCGCTGCACGAGCAAAACTATGGCTCGGTGCAGGAAAATCTGGCGCTGCACCTGGCCGAGACCTGGCGCGATCGCCTGGTAGCCGATGAAAACGCGTTTGGCGAATGGATCGCCAAATGCCCCGAGACAGACGCACAGCAAATGCGCGCATTGATCCGCCAGGCCCGCAAAGATGCCAAGCCCGAAAAGCCGGGTGAAGCGGTGCGCCATGGCCGGGCTTATCGGGACATTTTTCAGATTGTCCGTGAGCAGCTCAGCAGTTCTCACCCTCTGCCTCCGGGATAAATACACCAGCACACTTACAAAGTTACAAAGGAAAATTGTGATGACTGCATCTCACCCGTCCGCTTCCGACAGCTCGCCGTTCGACCCCATCAAGATCGGGATTGTGTCGATCAGTGACCGCGCCTCCAGCGGCGCTTACGTCGATAAAGGCCTGCCCGCCCTGCAAGACTGGCTAACGCGTGCGCTCAAGAACCCGCTACAGTTTGAGCCCCGCTTGATCCCGGACGAACAAGCCGGCATCAGCGCCACATTGATTGAATTGGTCGATGCCGGTTGCGCCCTGGTTTTGACCACCGGCGGCACCGGTCCCGCCCCGCGTGACGTCACACCTGAGGCCACGCTGGCCGTGGCGCACAAGGAAATGCCCGGCTTTGGCGAGCAGATGCGCCAGATCAGCTTGCAGTTTGTGCCGACCGCGATTTTGTCGCGTCAAGTGGCGGTGATCCGCAATCAGACGCTGATCATCAACCTGCCGGGGCAACCCAAATCGATCAAGGAAACGCTTGAAGGCCTGCGCGGCAGCGATGGCGCCCTCATCATGGCCGGCATCTTTGCGGCCGTGCCCTACTGCATTGACCTGATTGGCGGGCCGTACATTGAAACCGTTGAAGTGGTGTGCAAGGCGTTCCGGCCGAAGGCGGCCATCCGCACATTTTCTTGATAAAAAAAGCCTTCTAGCCACCGTCTTCATTGCGCAAGCAGCTATTTAATATATAGCAATTAGCGCTATTTTCCGACCAATTGATTTAGTTTATCGGCCTCAAAGTGCTCGCTTAAGGCGGCGTCACCCGGCAC
>JADGRK010000356.1 GCA_017880985.1 Rhodoferax sp.
ATCGACTCCACTGAAACACTGACATGAACAGCACCGCCGTTTTGACAATGATTGTTGTTTGGGGCGGTCTTGTATTGGGGATTATCTTTGGCGCCGTCGCCAACAAAATCAATTTTTGTACCATGGGCGCAATATCGGATGTTGTCAACATGGAACACTGGGGCCGCATGCGCCTGTGGTTGCTTGTGATTGCCGTCGCGCTGACAGGAAGCAGCTTGCTTCATTACTTTAGCCTGGTCGATCTAAACAAATCAATTTACCAGCGCCCGATCTTGCCCTGGCTGTCCTTGCTGCTGGGCGGCACCCTGTTCGGCATTGGCATGACACTGGCCGGTGGCTGCGTCAACAAGAACCTGATTCGAGTCGGAGGCGGCAATTTGCGCTCTTTGGTGGTACTCATTTTTACCGCCATTTCGGCCTATATGACGATCAAGGGTTTGTTCGGTCAGTGGCGCGCTTCTTTCCTTGATCCAGTGAACATCGACCTGTCTGTCATCGGCTTGCAGAATCAATCCGTGCCGACCCTGGTGAGCAAGCTTACCGGTTTATCAAGCCCCACTGCCTTACTGGCCAGTACCAGTGTGATTGGGCTCGCACTGCTGGTGTTTGTATTCAAGGATGCACGCTTTCGCAGCAAGGTATCTCCTATCGTGGGCGCTGTGATTTTGGGCTTGTTAGTCGTCGCGGGCTGGTATTTGACTGGGCACATTGGCTATGGTGAAAACCCGGACACGCTGGAGACCGTTTATTTCGCTACCAATACCCGAACGATCGAGTCACTCAGTTTTGTCGCGCCCACCGCTTACAGCCTTGAATTATTGCTGCTGTGGACCGACCAGTCGCTCAAGGTGACTTTCGGCGTTGCCACGGCTGTTGGTGTGGGATTGGGATCCTGGGCTTATGCCTTGGCAACGCACAAATTTATCTGGAAGGGTGAGGGATTCGCTTCGTTTGACGATCTGCGCGCCCAACTATTGGGGGCGGTGCTGATGGGTTTTGGTGGCGTTACCGCCATGGGGTGCACGATTGGGCAAGGCTTGTCAGGCATTTCGACGCTGTCCATGGGCTCCTTTATTGCATTGTTCGGAATCATCAGCGGTGCTGTGGCAACCATGAAATACCAGGTTTGGCGCGCATAGTAGTCAATATGGGTTTGCGGTTGGCGGTTTTAGCCATTAACCAGAAGGAGACATCGATGGAAAAGAGACGATGGATAGAGCGCTCGGGGCAATGGGCACTGGCTGCAAGTGTTCTCGCAATCTCAGCAAGTGCCTTTGCGATGCCGCCCACTGCGGCCATGTGGGATAACGGCTGTGCCGCTTGCCACGGCACTTTGGGCGCCAGTGCCGGGCCGGCGATGCCGAGTCTGGCCGGACAATCGAAAGAAGCCATTGTCGCGGCCATGAAAAGTTTCAAGAGCGGCGCACGCCCCTCGACCGTCATGGGTCGCTTGGCCACGGGTTATACCGATGCCGATTTTGCGGTCATGGGCGATTTTTTTGCCGGACAAAAATTGCACATAACCCAGCAAACCCTGGACCCAATGCGGGTGGCGAAGGGTGCCAGCTTACAGGCATCCAAATGTGGAGGTTGCCACACCGAGAATGGCAAAGTGAGCAATGACGATGCCCCTGCGATGGCCAGCCAGTGGTTGCTTTATCTGCGGATGCAGATGGCGCTGTACGTGGAGGGCAAGCGCAAGACACCAGGAATGTCAGAAGCGATAAAAAAACTGTCGTCGGATGACCTTGAATCGCTGATGCAGTTCTATGCCAGCGTGAAATAACCGGGGAACGAACATGACAACTGATCGCAGAAATTTTCTCAAGTTGATGGGTGCCGGTGGGGTTGGTGCGTCGCTGGCCGCGTGCAGTACGACCGGGACCGGGCTGGACAAAAGCGCTGGCCGCCGGGTCGTCGTGGTGGGCGGTGGCTTCGGCGGCACCATCGCTGCCAAATACATCCGCATGCAGGACAAGTCAATTGAAGTGGTGTTGATCGAGCCAAACCGGCAATTCCTGTCGTGCCCGCTCAGCAACCTTTATATCACCGGCTTGTTCCCGGACTTGTCCTCCCTGACAATAGGCTATGACAAGCTGGCCGCTAACAACGGCATCAAGATGATTTACGACCGTGTCACGGCGATTGATCCGGCCAAGAAGACCGTCACGGTATCGGGCGGGACCGTCATCGACTATGACCGCTTGGTGCTGTCGCCTGGCGTTGACTTCCGCACCGAAGAACTGGATGGCTACGACCTGGCGACGACACCGGAAATCATGCCGCACGCCTGGAAGGCGGGCCCCCAGAGCGTGCTGTTGCGCAAACAACTCGAAGACATGCCCAATGGCGGCACCGTAGTGCTGACGGTGCCCCTGGCACCGTTTCGTTGCCCGCCCGGCCCCTATGAGCGGACCAGCTTGATCGCCATGTACTTGAAACAGCACAAACCCAAGTCCAAAATCATCGTGCTCGATGCCAACCCGGACATCGCCTCCAAGGCAGGCTTGTTCCGCAGGGGCTGGAAGAAGCACTACGAGGGCATCATCCAGTACCGTGCGGCCCACAAGGTAACGGCGGTCAACGCCAAGACCCATTCAGTATTCATTGAGGGCATGGAAGAGGTCAAAGGCGATGTGGTGAACGTCATACCACCGCAGCGCGCCGGCCGTATCGCCAGTGTGGCTGGCCTGATCGGCCCGGACAAAGCATGGTGTCCAGTCAATGGCACTACGTTTGAGTCAAGCTTGCAGAAGAACATCCACGTCATCGGCGACGCCTGCATTGCCGGGGCCATGCCCAAGTCCGCCCACTCGGCTAACTCAGAAGCCAAAGTTTGTGCCATCAACGTGGTGGCCCTGATGAACGGTAAAGAGACCGTCGAAATGTCTGGTGTCAATACCTGCTTCAGCTACCTCTCGGCCACAGAGGCTGTGAGTGTCGCCGGGGTTTATGTGGTGAAGGCAGGCCAGATCGTCGCCGTCCCCAACTCGGGCGGGGTTTCGCCGGACCTGTCGGAGGCAGAAGCTATTTATGCCGCAAGCTGGCTGAAAAACATCCTGACCGAGATGTCAACCTGAACCAACCCAATGAACGCCAGTCCGGCTGATAGATGCTATCGCCGGATTTGTTAATTTATGCAGAACATTTCTAACAAGCAAGGGGGTGTAATCAGATACCGATGACGCAATTCACATGAAAGAGACAAGTTCCCCCCTGTTGTGTTGGGATGATTTTGAGTTTGGCCCATGCAATCGAGTGAACATAAAACCCAAATAATCAATTC
>JADGRK010000357.1 GCA_017880985.1 Rhodoferax sp.
GGGCGTGGCTACCTGGAGTTGACCGGCTACGCCGCTGCGCTGCGTTTGTAGCTGTTTGCGGGACAGATCTTTAGCTCTGTCCTCAACTGATCAATGCGGCAATCAATGCGCTCCAGCGGCGGCATCGGCATTGACGCCTGAACTGCCGGCTCCAACTGTTCTGCCGGCCAGCCTGGGCCTGGAGATCCACACCACCGGGATCAGCAGCAAGAAAATCAGCGCCGAAGCATAAAACACATCGTTGGCGGCCAGCATGTAAGCCTGCTGATCCACCAAGCGGTTCACCTGCGCCAGCGCCTGCCCGGATGTGAGGCCCGCATCGCTCATCCCGGCCAGCACCTGGGTGGCGGTGGCGTTGCCCAGGTGGATGGCCTCAGTCAACTGGGCGTGATGCAGAGCAGCGCGGTCTTGCCACACCGTAGTGGCAATCGAGGTGCCAAACGAGCCTGCCACAATGCGCACAAAACTCGACAGGCCGGCGGCGGCAGGGATTTTGTCGGGCGCAATACCCGAGAGCAGGATGACCGTCAAAGGGATAAAGAAAAACGCCATGGCGATGCCCTGCACCACAGTGGGCAACATCAGTGTGCCGAAGTCGGCCTGGGTGTTGAAGTGCGAGCGCATCAATAACACCACGGCAAACACCACAAAAGCAAAACTCGCGAGCCAGCGCGGATCAACCCGGTTCACATTTTTGCCGACAATCGGCGACAGGATGATGGCAAACAACCCGACCGGTGCCAGCAACATGCCGGCGTCGATCGAGGGGTAGCCCATGAACTGCTGCAACCACAATGGCAACAACACGATGTTGCCAAAAACCAAGCCATAGCCGACCCCGATCGCCAGCGTGCCTGACCAGAAGTTGCGCCGCTTGAACAGGCGCAGTTCCACCACCGGGTGTTCTTCCGTGAGCTCCCAAGCCAGAAAAAGGGCACACCCCACCAGTGCCACAATACCCAAACCCAGCACCAGGGGCGATTGAAACCAGTCGAGTTCCTTGCCCTTGTCGAGCATGATCTGCAAGGCGCCCACCCAAATCACCAGCAGACCCAAACCAACCGAGTCGATCGGCAGCTTGTGCGTCACGCTCTCGCGCTTGTGGTAAATGGTCCAGACCATGAAGGCCGAGAGAAATCCGACAGGGATGTTGATGTAGAAGATCCACGACCAGTTGATGTTGTCGGTAATCCAGCCTCCCAGCAGCGGCCCCACCACCGGTGCCACCAGCGTGGTGATGGCCCACAAGCCCATCGCCAGACCGGCCAGCGCCGGCGGGTAACTCGCCAGCAACAAGCCCTGCGAGAGCGGGATCATGGGGCCGGCGACAAAACCTTGCAGGGCACGAAAAATGATCAGCATCGTCATGTTCGGTGCCAGTCCGCACAGGAACGAGGAAAGTACAAACAGCAAGACGCTGGTGATAAACAGGCGGACCTGACCAAAACGTTGCGCCAGCCAGCCTGTGAGGGGCAGCGCAATCGCGTTGGACACACCAAAGCTGGTGATGACCCAGGTGCCCTGATTGACGCTGACTCCCAGGTCACCAGCGATGGCCGGCAGCGACACGTTGGCAATCGACGAGTCGAGCACATTCATGAAAATGGCCAGCGACAAGGCAATGGTGCCCCAGGCCCGGGCCGAGCCTTGTAGCGGTGGCGGATTCAATTGCGAAGCCTTGGCCATGCAAAGCCCGATTAACGCGCCGCCATCTCAATGACGCGTCAGGTTGGCGGCCACAATCTTGCGCACCTCCTCAGCCGCCGCAGTGCTGTCCATCCCCTCATAAACTGCGGTCTGTACCAGCGCGGCAGCGCGTGGCGCATCGGCCAGCATCTTGCCATCGGTGTTGCTGACATCGACCGTCGCCTCCATCGACAAACCGATGCGCAAGGGGTTTTGCGCTATTTCAGCGGGATCGAGCGTCACCCGCACTGGCAAGCGTTGCACCACCTTGATCCAGTTGCCAGTGGCATTTTGCGCCGGCAACAGGGAAAAAGCGGCGCCCGTGCCCATGCCCAGACCGCTCACCACGCCTTTGTACTCAACTTTCTTGCCGTACAGATCGGCCGTTAACTTGACGCTTTGACCGATGCGCATGGAGCGCAGTTGAACTTCCTTGAAGTTGGCATCGACCCACACCTGATTGAGCGCAATGATAGCCATCAGAGGGGTACCGGCTGCCACCCGCTGACCCAATTGCACCGTCCTCCGGGCCACAAAACCAGCCACTGGTGCGGGCAAAGCGGAACGCTCCTTGGCAAGCCAGACTTCACGCACTTTGGTAGCGGCCGCTAGCACGCTCGGGTGCTGATCAATGCGCACGCCTTCCGTCATGGCCTGGTTGCTGGCGAGTTGTTCGCGTGCCGCGGCGACCCCGGCCAGCGCCCCGGCCAGTGCGCTATTGCTGTTGGCAAGTTGTGTCTGGCTGTGGTTAAGTTCTTCGCGCGATATGGCACCATCTCCGACCAGCGACTCGCGCCGTTTGAGGTCATCGCTGGCACGGGAAATTTCGGTTTTCGCCTTGACCACATCCGACTCACGCAGGCTGATCTGGGCGCGCAAAGTGGCGTTGTTGGCATACAGAGTACGCACCTGCCGCACAACTTGTGCCAGGTTCGCCTCAGCCTGATCCAGGGCTAATTTGGCATCGGTCGGGTCCAGCCGGACCAGCACTTGGCCGGCTTTGACAAAGTCGTTGTCATCGGCCAGGATCGCCAGCACGGTACCGCCGATCTGCGGCGTGATCTGGACCACGCTACCCTGCACATAAGCGTTGTCGGTGGACTCGTAATGGCTCGCCACCAGCCATTCATAGGCGGCCCAGCACAGAGCGGCGAGAATAACGACGCCAGCGATCGACATCAGGGCTTTTTTACGGGCTGGGTTACCAGCGGCATGCGTGATTGGGGTTGAGGTTTCGGGTGCGGTCATGGTTTTGGGAATTTAAAGATCGGGTAACTTATTTCTGTGCCGTAGCCGCCGTCAAGTCGGCTTGATAGCCGCCACCCAGCGCACGCATCAGGCTCACCTGGGTATCGAGTGCGCGTGCCGCCAGATCCACGCCCTGGCGACGCTGGTCAAGCACAACGGTCTCGACGGCGAGCACGCTGAGATAGTTGCTCAAACCCGCTTCATAACGCTGTAGCGCAATGTCATAGGCGTTTTCAGAAGCCGCCAGCGCCGCCTGCTGCTCGGCCTGCTGGCGCGCGATGGCTTGCGCCGAGGACAGCTGATCGGCGACGTCGCGCACGGCGTCGATCACGACTGCG
>JADGRK010000047.1 GCA_017880985.1 Rhodoferax sp.
CACAGCAGGGCATCGAAGTGATTGTCAGCAGCGGCGACAAGGATCTGGCGCAGCTGGTCAATGCCCACATCACCATCATCGACACCATGAACGGCAGACGGCGTGACGTGGCCGGCGTGGAAGCTGAATTTGGCGTGCCACCGCGCCTGATGGTGGACTTTCAGACCCTGGTCGGCGATGTGATCGACAACGTGCCGGGTGTGCCCAAGGTCGGCCCGAAGACGGCCGCCAAGTGGCTGCAGGAATACGGTTCGCTCGAAGGCGTGGTGGCCAACGCCGACGCCATCAAGGGCGTGGTGGGTGAGAACCTGAAGAAGTCACTGGACTGGCTGCCGACCGGCCGCCAGCTGCTCACCATCAAGACCGACTGCGATTTGAATGGCTGGGTGCCCGAGCTGCCGGCGCTGGATGCAATCGCGACCGGATCGGAAGATACGGCATCCTTGAAGGACTTTTATGAGAAGTACGGCTTCAAGGGGCTGGTCCGGGCGATCGGTGGTGACGCTGCAACGGGCGCCCTGGGTGGCGCAGCATCCGGCATTGCGGGCAAAGCCAGCGCCGGGTACAAAAACCAGGCCGGACCGGGCCTGTTCGACGCGCCGGACGAGCGCAACTCCCCCGCCGCCAGCGTGACCACGCTGGCCTACGACACCATCCTGACCTGGGAGGCTTTCAACGCCTGGCTGGCACGCGTCGAAGCCGCCGACCTCGTGGCGGTGGACACGGAAACGACTTCGCTGGACGAAATGCGCGCCGAGATCGTGGGCGTATCTTTTAGCGTGACGCCGGGCGAAGCGGCCTATATCCCGCTGGCGCACAACTACCCCGGTGCCCCGGCGCAATTGCCGCGCGACGAGGTGCTGGCGCGGCTCAAGCCCTGGTTGGAAGACGCCAGCAGAAAGAAGCTGGGCCAGCACATCAAATACGACCGCCATGTGTTCGCCAACCACGGCATCGAGGTGCAGGGATACGCGCACGACACCATGCTGCAGAGCTACGTGCTGGAAGTACACAAGCCGCATGGCCTGGCCAGCCTGGCCGAACGCCATCTGGGGCGCAGTGGCATCAACTACGAAGACCTGTGCGGCAAGGGCGCCAGCCAGATTTCATTCTCGCAGGTGGACATTGCCAGGGCCGCCGTGTACTCGTGCGAGGACTCGGATCAGACACTCGACGTGCATCGGGTCCTGTGGCCGCGGCTGCAGGCCGACGACAGACTGCGCTTCATCTACGAGCTGGAAATTGCCAGCAGCGAAGCGCTGTACCGCATCGAGCGCAACGGCGTGCTGATCGACGCCCCGACGCTGGCGGCGCAAAGCCATGAACTTGGGGCACGCATCCTGCAGCTGGAAAAAGAGGCGCACGAACTGGCCGGCCAGCCGTTCAATCTGAGCAGCCCGAAGCAGATCGGCGAGATCTTCTTCACCAAGCTCGGCCTGCCGGTGGTCAAGAAAACCCCCACCGGAACGCCCAGCACCGACGATGAAGTGCTGCAAAAACTGGCCGAAGATTACCCTTTGCCCGCCAAGATTCTGGAGCACCGCGGCCTGGCCAAACTCAAGGGCACCTACACCGACAAGCTGGCCCAACTGGCTAATCCGCGCACCGGCCGGGTGCACACGCATTACGCGCAGGCGGTGGCCGTGACCGGGCGCCTGTCCAGCAACGACCCCAACCTGCAAAACATTCCCGTGCGTACCCCTGAGGGTCGGCGCGTGCGCGAGGCGTTTGTGGCGCCAGCGGGCTCTGTGATTGCCAGCGCGGACTACAGCCAGATCGAGCTGCGCATCATGGCGCACATCAGCGGCGATGCGGCGCTGCTGTTCGCCTTTCATGACAACATGGACGTGCACCGTGCCACCGCCGCCGAGATTTTCAGTGTGGACACCGCACAGGTCACCAGCGAGCAGCGCCGTTACGCCAAGGTCATCAACTTCGGCCTGATCTACGGCATGAGTGCCTACGGCCTGGCGCGCGCCTTGAGCATCGACAACACGGCCGCCAAGAACTACATCGAACGCTACTTTGACCGCTATCCCGGCGTCAAGCGCTACATGGACGAAACGAGACTTTCAGCCAAGGCCAAAGGCTACGTTGAAACCGTGTTTGGCCGCCGCCTGTACCTGCCCGAGATCAACTCCCCGAACGGCCCGCGGCGCAGCGGCGCCGAGCGCGCCGCGATCAACGCGCCGATGCAGGGCACGGCGGCGGATCTGATCAAACTCAGCATGGTGAAGGTGCAGCAGGTGCTGGACGAGGAAAAACGGGGCACCAAGATGATCATGCAGGTGCATGACGAACTGGTGTTTGAAGTGCCTGAATCAGAAGTGAGCTGGCTGAAAGTTGAGATCCCGCGCCTGATGGCCGGTGTCGCACATCTCAAGGTGCCCTTGCTGGCCGAGGTGGGCGTGGGGCCGAACTGGGATAAAGCGCATTGATATTGGCGCTGCCGATAAAGACACAAGCCCAGGCACAATCTGGCACCAATGGCATATAGCAAGCCAGGTATTCGAGGTTTTTTCAACTCATTCATGGGCAAGGGCGGTACAGTGGGCGATGACCATGACATGTTCAAACCAGGCCATGAAATACCCTGAAATGAAGGATCGCCGCCGCCTGCTTCAGCTTCTTCTCGCGAGTACCGCAACCTGGTGCTTGCCGCGCAGTGCCTGGAGCCGGGAGCGCTTCGCGAGCAGTCCTTTCACGCTGGGAGTGGCCAGCGGCGCGCCGACCCAGGATTCAGTGGTTTTGTGGACCCGCTTGCATACCGCACAGTCGGTCATGTTCGGCGTTGACGACAGCCTTGGGCAGGCTGGAGTGCCGGTGCGATGGGAACTGGCGCATGACCGGCAGTTTAGCCGCTTGGTGCAAAGTGGGCAGAGGCTGGCCAGCCTGGAGCTGGCGCATTCGGTTCACGTCGAGGTGTCGGGCTTGGAACCTGATCGCTGGTATTTTTACCGCTTCATGGTCGGGGATTTTGTGAGCCCAGTGGGGCGCACGCGCACTGTCCCCAGACCCGATGCGGTGGTGGCCCGCCTGCGGCTGGCTTACGCGTCGTGCCAGAAGTGGGAGGACGGTTTTTTTACCGCCTGGCGCCACATGCGCGAAGAAAATCTCGACTTGGTGCTGTTTCTGGGTGATTACATCTACGAATATCCGGCGCTCAATAGCAAGGTGCGCGTCCCCACCGGTGGCTGGGTGCTGACACTCGACGACTATCGCCAACGCTATGCGTTGTACAAGGGCGAGGCCGACTTGCAGGCCATGCATGCCGCTTGTCCGTGGCTGCTGACCTGGGACGATCACGAGGTGCAAAACGATTACGCGGGGGTGCAAGCAGGTTTCAGTGGCGCTGCTGCCCCGTCAATGTCTGAAAACTTTTTGGCGCGCCGTGCGGCTGCCTACCAAGCCTGGTACGAGCACATGCCGGTGCGTGCTGCGGCCTTGACGCAAGGGCTGGCGGGGTTGGCGGCGGGTGCCGAGCTGCGCATCTACAGCCGCTTGCCATACGGCCAGCTCGCGTCGCTGTACCTGCTTGATGGTCGGCAATACAAAGACCCGCAGGCCTGCACCCAAGGCGGTGGGGTGGGGTCGAGCAAAGTGAAGCCGAGCGCTTGTCCGCAGTGGAACGATCCCAATCGGTCGCTACTGGGTCGGCAGCAGGAGCGCTGGCTGTACGATGAATTTGCCAAGCTGCAGTCGGGTCAGGTGCGCTGGAATGTGCTGGGTCAGTCCACACTGTTGGGCCAGCGCACCCTTGATAGCGGCCCCGGCCAGACCTTTTGGAACGACGGCTGGGACGGCTACGCCAGTGCGCGCACCCGCTTGACCCATGCCTTGCGCCAATACGCGGTGACCAATCCGGTGGTGCTGGGTGGCGATGTGCACGAAAACTGGGTTGGCCACGTCAAGGCCGATTACGCTGACCCGGCCAGCGTCAGTGTTGGGGTGGAGTTCTGCGGCACCAGTATCACCTCGCGCTCAGGCGGTAACGCCAAAACGGCCGAGCGGCTGGCACAGAACCCGCATTTTGTATTTGCCGATGCACAACGCAAAGGTTATGGCGTGGTGGAGTTCACGCCCACCAAGCTCACCACCACCTTGCGCGTGGTTGATGACGTGACCCGTCAAGACACAAAAATTGAAACCCTGGCCCGCTTTGTGGTGCAGGCCGGGCGGCCCCACGTGGAACTGGCCTGAACAACAGGCTGAAGGTTCGGTTAGCGTAGAACCAGAACCGGCACGTGGGAGTGCGTCAGCACCAGTTGGGTCTCACTGCCCAGTAGCAGACGCCTGATGCCACGGCGGCCATGCGAGGCCATGACAATCAAATCGCATTTGTGTTTTTTGGCGGCGGCGATGATGGCATCCGACACCAGGTCCGACTTGATGGTGATGGCCTTGGTTTTGACCCCTTTTTTCAGCGCCGCTTGTTGCACCGCCTCGACAACGGCTTGACCATCTTCAGCCCACTGTTTCTCTACTCGGCTGACCTCGGCCGCCTGCAAAGCCAAACCCCCTTCAAAATAACTTTGTGGATAACGCGGGATCACTTTCAAGGCCACCAGTTCGGCCTGGGTCAAGGCGGCCAGTGCAATCGCACTGGCTACCGCTTTTTTTGACAACGTGGAACCGTCGGTGGCAACCAGAATTCTTTCGTACATGAATTACTCCTGTTGAATGAAGGTAGCAAGCTTACTCTGCTGGTGTCGCGTGGTTTTGATGGTCGTCAAGTAAACTGCGAGCCTCGGCCAGAATCCTTTGGAGCTCATGTCAACCGCACTGTCTGCTGCCCGTTTCGCTGCCTCCAAAATTCCGATTGAGGCTGGCCACCAGGGGCAATTGGAGTCATCGGAAGACGCTTTGGCCGAGGGGGACTTGCATCTGCTCGATGATCCGCTGGAGTGGTCCGCGTTCAGCCGACCAGACCCACGCGAGCCACATCTCTGGGAATCCAATATTCTGATCGAAGGCATGCATTGCGCTGCTTGTGCGCTTACGCTGGAAGATGCGTTGCAGGGCGTCGCCGGCGTGGTCAAGGCCGACGTGAGCGCTGGCAGCCACCGGGCCCGGGTCGTCTGGTCGTCCGAGACCGTGCAGCCTTCGGACTGGATGATGGCAGTTCAAAAAGCGGGCTATCGCCCGTTGCCCGCCAATGACGCGTTTGCCCGTGAGCGCCGCAAGGGGGAAGCACGCAAGCTGCTTTGGCGTCTGGCCGTGGCCGGGTTATGCATGATGCAGGTGATGATGTACGCCTATCCGGCCTACGTGGCAGCGCCTGGGGATTTGACGAGCGAGATGGAGCGCTTGCTGCGCTGGGCCTCCTGGGTGTTGACGTTGCCAGTGATCCTGTTCTCATGCGGACCGTTCTTTGGCAGTGCCTGGCGGGATGTGACTCATCGGCGTGTCAGCATGGATTTGCCGGTGGCTCTGGGCATGCTGATTACCTTTGCCGTCAGCACGGCAGGCACCTTTGAGCCGCAGGGCATCTTTGGTCGGGAGGTCTATTTCGATTCGCTCACCATGTTTGTCTTCTTCCTGTTGTCGGGTCGCTGGCTGGAATTGCGCTTGCGGGATCGAACGGCGGGCGCACTCGAAGCCCTGATGAACCGGCTGCCCGACAGCGTGGCGCGGCAGAAACAAGACGGTAGTTACGAGCGCGTGGCGGCGCGGCGCTTGCAGGCAGGCGAAATCATTCGTGTCTTGCCGGGTGAGACGTTCCCGGCTGATGGCCTGCTGCTGCAAGGCGACACAATGGTCGATGAGGCGCTTCTCACCGGCGAGTCGCGGCCGGTGGCGCATGGCGTTGGCAGCACGGTGATTGCTGGCAGCCATAACCTTTCAGGTCTGGTTCAGGTTCGCGTTGAGCGCATCGGCGCGCAAACCCGTTTCGCCCAGATTGTGGCGCTAATGGAAACTGCGTCAACCACCAAGCCGCTCATCGCCCATTTGGCGGATCGCATTGCCAAACCATTTTTAGTGGCAGTTTTGCTGGCTGCCGGTCTGGCCTGTGCTTTTTGGTGGGGGCGTGACCCAGGGCACGCGTTGATGGTGGCGGTAGCGGTGCTGGTGGTGACCTGTCCCTGCGCATTGTCGTTGGCAACCCCCGCCGCAATGTTGGCGTCGGCGGGTGCCTTGGCACGAGGGGGCGTTCTGGTGCGCCGGCTGGAAGCCTTTGAAGCTTTGGCTGTCATCGACACGGTCATGTTTGATAAAACCGGCACCTTGACACGGGATGCAATGGTGCTGGGTACGACTCAGGTGCGTGAGGGCGTCCCGCCTGAGCAGGCGCTGGCGATGGCAGTCGCCCTGGCCCAGTTTTCGCTGCACCCGGTAGCCAGGGCATTGATCGCTGCTGTGGGCGGGAAAACTGCCTCGCCGTGGGCGGCAGAGGCGGTCAGTGAGATCGCGGGGCAGGGCCTGTCGGGCCGGGTGCGGTGTGGTGACGCCGAGCTGGCTGCGACTGATCTGCGCCTCGGGTCTGCCGATTTTTGTGGCGTTAAGCTGGCTCGCTCAGAATCGTTGCGGGCCTGCTTAAGTGACGAGCGGGGCTGGTTGGCTACTTTTGAGTTGCACGAGGTTATTCGACCGGATGCCCTCGATACGGTGACGGCACTGCAGCGAAAGGGTATTGCTGTGCATCTACTGTCTGGCGATAGTGTTGAGGCCGTGGCGCGGGTCGCAGCGCGTGTGGGAATAGCCGCGTTTCAGGGCGAATGCACACCACAGGACAAACTTGATTTCTTGCGAAATGCCCAGCAACAGGGTCACAAAGTGGCGGTTGTCGGGGACGGGATCAACGACGGCCCGGTGCTGGCTGGCGCCCATGTCGCGTTTGCCTTTGGGCAAGCGGCACCCTTGGCTCAGGCACAATCAGATTTTGTGGTTTTGGGTGATCAACTCGGTGTCATCGTGACAGCGACACAGCTTGCCCGTCGCACCCTGCGGGTGGTGCGTCAGAATCTCTGGTGGGCAGCCATTTACAACGCGGTGTGTGTGCCGCTGGCCATCGTCGGGTGGCTGCCGGCCTGGCTAGCGGGTCTGGGCATGGCGCTGAGCTCTTTGCTGGTCGTGCTCAATGCGTTACGCTTGTCGAAAATACCTAGTTAGCGAAAGGGTTATTTTGGATATACTTTATTTGCTGATTCCTCTGTCAGTGATCCTCGTGTTTTTTATTCTTGGGGGCCTGTGGTGGGCCATCCACCGAGGTCAATTTGAAGACATTGAGGCTGAAGGCGAGCGAATTCTTAAGGATTAATTGGAATTCGTAAGAATGGTTGATATGGATCAAACGGTCGAGGGGGTGCTCTGAAAAACCGTGAGACACTCAATTCGAACAAACTCAGAAGAGGTGAACACATGGTATTTTCAAACACACAAGCGGCGACCTACGACGACAAGGTCGTCAGGCAGTTCGCCATCATGACCGTGGTCTGGGGCGTGGTCGGCATGCTGGTGGGCGTGATCATCGCCGCGCAACTGGCGTGGCCCGAACTCAACCTTGGCATCCCGTGGTTGAGTTACGGGCGATTGCGCCCGCTGCATACCAATGCCGTGATTTTTGCCTTTGGTGGCTGCGGATTGTTTGCTGCGTCTTACTACGTGGTGCAGCGAACCTGCCAGGTGCGGCTGTTCGCGGGTGGTCTGGCCTCGTTCACATTTTGGGGTTGGCAGTTGGTCATCCTCGCCGCCGCGATATCGCTACCGCTGGGTTACACCCAAGGCAAAGAGTACGCGGAACTGGAGTGGCCGATTGACATCCTGATTACGGTGGTTTGGGTGTCCTACGCCATCGTGTTTTTTGGCACGGTCGGTACCCGCAAGGTTCGTCATATCTACGTGGCAAACTGGTTCTTTGGTGCTTTCATTCTGGCGGTGGCTTTGTTGCACCTGGTGAATAGTGCTGCGATTCCCGCTGGCTACATGAAATCGTATTCCGCTTACGCTGGCGTGCAGGATGCGATGGTGCAGTGGTGGTACGGGCACAATGCGGTGGGTTTTTTCCTGACGGCGGGCTTTCTGGGCATGATGTATTACTTCATTCCGAAGCAGGCAGAGCGGCCAATATATTCGTACCGCCTGTCCATCGTTCACTTCTGGGCCTTGATCTTTACCTACATGTGGGCGGGTCCGCATCACCTGCACTACACCGCACTGCCGGATTGGACACAGTCGGTGGGCATGGTGTTCTCGCTGATTTTGCTGGCACCGAGCTGGGGCGGCATGATCAACGGCATCATGACACTCTCAGGCGCCTGGCACAAACTGCGTGATGATCCGATCCTGCGCTTTTTGATCGTGTCACTGTCGTTTTATGGCATGTCCACCTTTGAAGGCCCGATGATGTCGATCAAGACCGTCAACGCGCTTTCGCACTACACCGACTGGACGATCGGTCACGTGCACTCAGGTGCCTTGGGCTGGGTCGGTCTGGTGACCATGGGCAGCATGTACTACCTGATCCCGCGCTTGTTTGGTCAGAAGCAGATGTACAGCGTGAAAGCGATTGAAGTGCATTTCTGGACGGCAACCATTGGTATCGTGATTTACATCGCTGCCATGTGGATTGCCGGCGTGATGCAGGGTTTGATGTGGCGCGCCATCAACACGGATGGAACCTTGACCTACACCTTTGTGGAATCGGTCAAAGCGACTTTTCCGT
The DNA here is from genome assembly GCA_017880985.1 of Rhodoferax sp. Lineage (GTDB taxonomy): Bacteria > Pseudomonadota > Gammaproteobacteria > Burkholderiales > Burkholderiaceae_C > Rhodoferax. Next base: position 8,663 of record JADGRK010000047.1, read on the forward strand.
TTTATGTGCTGCGCCTGCTGGGTGGTCTTTTGTACCTCGGTGGCATGCTGGTCATGCTGTGGAACACATTCAAGACGGCGACCAGCGGTCGCTCGGTCACCGTGACCATTCCGGCTTCCGTGGCTGGCGCCCACGCTTGAATAGGGAAATATCATGGCAAACAACAATGCAAGCGGCGGCCTGTCGCATGAAAAAATCGAAACCAACAACTTCCTGATGATCGTTTTGATCTTGCTGGTATTGCTGGTCGGTGGCCTGGTGGAAATTGTTCCGCTGTTCTTCCAGAAATCGACTACCGAGCCGGTCAAAGGCCTGCAACCTTACACCGCTTTGCAACTTGCCGGGCGTGACATCTATACCCGCGAGGGCTGCTACAACTGCCACTCGCAGATGATCCGTCCGTTTCGCTCGGAGACGCTGCGCTATGGCCACTATTCGATGGCTGGCGAATTTGTTTATGACCATCCGTTCCAGTGGGGCAGCAAGCGCACTGGCCCGGATCTGCAACGGGTGGGTGGCAAATACACTGATCAGTGGCATACCACGCACCTGAACAATCCGCGTGACCTGGTGCCTGAATCGAATATGCCGGCTTACCCGTGGCTTCTCAAGGACACCGTGGACGCCCAATCCATGCCAGCGCACATGAAGGCTTTGCGGATTGTGGGCGTGCCCTACACCGATGAGCAGATTGCCAACTCAACGCAAGAGATCAAGGGCAAGAAAGAAATCGAAGCCGTGATTGCCTACCTGCAAGTTCTGGGAACCTCGGTCAAATAATTGGGAGGTATTTGTATGGAATTCGATATCAACACCCTTCGGTCCTTGGCCACGGTGGTCAGCTTTATCACGTTTATTGGCATCATTGCGTGGGCCTATTCCGGCCGAAACGCGGCTGATTTCGAGAAGGCCGCTAATCTGCCTTTCGAACAAGACTGAGAACCACAATAGAAGGAAAAAAATGAGCGACTTTACAAGCAACTTCTGGTCGATATTCGTCGCCGGGATCACTCTCGTCAGTATCCTGGCTTGCCTGCTGCTGCTGTGGTTTAGTGGCAAGGCCAGGGCCACGACGGCCAGTGACAATACTACCGGGCATGTGTGGGACGGCGATTTGCGTGAGATGAATAACCCGCTGCCGCGTTGGTGGGCATGGTTGTTTGTCATTACCATCGTTTTTTCCTTCGTCTATCTGGCACTTTATCCCGGCTTGGGCACTTATGCGGGCAAGTTTGGTTGGACCTCTGCTGGTCAGCATCAGTCCGAGGTGGACAAAGGTAACGCCGAAGTTGCCCCTCTGTATGCCAGGTTTATGTCGATGAAGCCGGAAGATGTGGCCAAAGACGCGCAGGCCATGGCTATTGGAGAGCGCTTGTTCATGAACAACTGTTCCCAGTGCCATGGCTCTGATGCTCGCGGTAACAAAGGTTTTCCCAACTTGACTGACAACGATTGGTTGGGCGGCGGCACGCCGGAGATCATCAAAGCAGACATTACCAAGGGACGTATTGCCATCATGCCGCCCATGGCAGCGGCCGTGGGCACGCCCGATGATGTCAAGAACGTCGCGCAGTATGTTTTGAGTCTGTCCGGCAGCCCTCACGATTCCGTCCGAGCCGAGCTGGGCAAACCCAAGTTTGTGGTCTGTGCGGCTTGTCACGGGGCCGACGGCAAGGGGAATCAGACGATAGGTTCTGCGAACCTGACAGACAAGATCTGGTTGCACGGCTATGGCGAGGCGGCTATTGTTGCAATGGTCAATGAGGGCAAGACCAACCGGATGCCCGCCCAGGCTGACAAGTTAACAGAGGCCCAGATTCAAGTTCTGGCGTCCTATGTATGGGGGCTTTCCAATAAGGGCGGTGCATCTTCCAAGTAAGGCAGGTACCATCACCGCCATTGATTTCTTGAAAGAACACAGTTGAGCAGCGAGGCATCCGGCGTCCGCAAGGTTATTCCGATCGTTCCACAAGAGGGCTATGTGCCACCTGATCCACATCAGGAGCCGGACCAGGAACTGGTTTCCCTGTACGCCGCGCATGAGACGATCTACCCGCGCAGTGTCTCGGGCTTGTTTTCGAACTGGCGCTGGGGCATGGTCTGGCTGACCCAGTTGATTTTTTACGGCCTGCCCTGGCTTCAATGGGGCCAGCGCCAAGCCGTCCTGTTTGATCTGGCGTCCCGGCGTTTCTACATCTTTGGCCTGGTGCTGTACCCGCAGGACTTCATCTATCTCACCGGCATACTGGTCATCTCCGCCCTGTCGCTGTTTCTCTTTACGGCAGTGGCCGGGCGCCTGTGGTGTGGCTACGCCTGCCCGCAGACGGTCTATACCGAGATGTTTCTTTGGATAGAGAAGAAGGTCGAAGGGGATCGCTCCGCGCGCATGCGCCGCGATGCCAAGCCACTCTCGCTGGATAGGCTCATGCGAAAGTCCACCAAGCACTTCCTGTGGCTGGCGGTGGCTTTGTGGACCGGATTTACCTTTGTCGGCTATTTCACGCCGATCAAGGAACATGGCGCTGATTTCCTACAGATGAGTATGGGCTCGTGGGAAGTATTCTGGACCTTCTTCTACGGCTTTGCCACCTACGGCAACGCCGGTTTCATGCGTGAGCAGGTCTGTAAACACATGTGTCC
>JADGRK010000358.1 GCA_017880985.1 Rhodoferax sp.
CACACCAACTCCGCGCCCGAGTCCGTCACGCGTTTGCTGGACATGGGCATGGACCCTTTCAACTTTGCCGACGCGCTGTTAGGCATCCTGGCGCAACGGCTGGCCAAAAAGCTGTGTGACTGCAAAGAATCCTACGTGCCGGATGCCGAGGAACTGCGCCTTTTTGCCGCCGAGTATTCGGATGAACTCAGGCAATCAGCGGCCTGGACTGCCGACTATGAAGGTGAAACCAGGAAATTGATCGAGAGCTGGCACAAGACGTACGCCCAGGACGGCCAGCTCCGCTTCTACCGCCACGTGGGTTGCGACAAGTGCAACAAGACCGGCTACAAAGGCCGCATTGGCCTGCACGAACTGCTGATTGCCTCGGACGACATCAAAAAGCTCATTCAGGAACGCGCCCGCGTAGCGCAGATTTTTGCCGCCGCTGTGGAAGGCGGCATGCGCACCCTGAAGATGGATGGCATGGAGAAGATCATGGTGGGGCTGACCGACATAAAGATGGTCAGATCGGTTTGCATCAAGTAGGTTTCAGCGTTGGTGTCACTTCAGCACCCGACGGTGAAGTCAAATCCACCGGCTGCAAAATTGAAACCTTCCATTGCCTGAGCCGCGCCACGCTGGTGAAGGACCGCAAGCGCAGCGACACACCAAAGCCGGGTGCCCGCAACATCAAGCTGGAACTGACCGCGCTGCTGGCGACGGCGCTGCTGGCGGGCGCCCCCACGCTGCTGCTGGCGCAGAACCTGGCGGCCAGCCCGACGGCTACAGCACCGACACCCGCCATGCCAGCCTCGTCGGCGCAGGTGGGGTTCGAAGTGACGATTGTGGCGCCGGATGAGATCCGTGAGGTTTTGGGACGCCATCTTGAGTTGCTGCGCTACCGTGAGTTGACGGATTTGAGCGACAGTGAACTGGCGCGTTTGCTGACAGCCGCCGAACAAAACACCCGGGAACTGCTGGCCACGCTGGGCTACTTCGCGCCTGACATCCAGTTCGAACAACAGGCATCGAGCAGCGGCTCCCTGACGCGTTTGCTGAAGTTGAGTGTCGTGCCGGGCGAGCCGGCCGTGGTGGCTGAGGTGAAGATCAAGTTCAACGGCCCGATCATGGACAACCCGACCGCCGACCGGCAACGCAAGCAGATTGAAGACAATTGGCTGCTGCCACCCGGCATGCGCTTCACCCAAGTCCGCTGGGCCGCCGCCAAGCAGCAGGCGCTGCGCCAACTCACCAGCCAGCGCTACCCCACAGGACAACTCAGCGCTACCCTGGCCGACATTGATCCCGTCAGCCGCAGCGCACGCTTGAACATCACGCTGGACTCCGGCCCCGCTTACCGGCTCGGTAGTCTGGTCATCAGCGGACTACAGCGTTTTGATGCCGATCTGGTGACGCGGCTGGCGCGCCTGTCGCCCGGCGCCAGCTACGACCAGGCGCAACTGGTGGCAGCACAGCAGCGCCTGGCGGACAGCGGATTTTTCGACTCGGCCTTCCTCTCACTGGACACCTCGGGCGACCCGTCCGCTACGCCGGTGCTGGTGCAGTTGCGCGAGGCGCGCCTGCAAAAGCTGGTATTCGGCATTGGCGCCAGCACCGACGGCGGCGCCCGCCTGTCGGTCGAACACACCCACTACAAAGTGCCGGGCATCGGCTGGCGCGCCGTTAGCAAGCTGATGCTGGACCGCGAAACACGCTCGCTTGGCACCGAGCTCACCTCGCCGCCCGACGCAGAAAACTGGCGCTGGGTCACGGCAGCGCAGCTCCAGAACCAGCAGCTTGGCAGCTTCGACGTCAGCAGCCAAAGCCTGCGCGCCGGGCGCAGCCAGAGCGGGGATCGGATTGACCGCAACTATTACCTACAGTACGACCGGGCTGACAGCGCTACCAGCGCTGTCAGCGCACCCGCCGTGGCGGCAACGCTAAGCGCCAACTACGCTTTCACGGTGCGAAACTTTGACAGTCTGCCCTTTCCCAACAGCGGCTGGGGCTTGGGTGTTGAAGTGGGTGGCGGCACCACGTTGGGCAGCCAGCATGACCCGTATGGCCGTGTACTGGCGCGCGGGCTGGTCTATTGGCCACTGGGGCGCAGCGCCGATGGGGCAGCAACTGCCTTGCGCGCCGGACGTTTGGCGCTGCGCGCCGAGGCTGGCGCGGTACTCGCCAAAGACGGCATCACCTTGCCCAGCACCCAGCTTTTTTTGACCGGCGGCGACAACACTGTGCGCGGCTACGGCTACCGCGACCTCGGTGTCACGCTGCCCGACGGGCAAACCACGGCGGGGCGCTACCTGGCGGTGGGTAGTCTGGAGTGGCAGCGCCCCATCGTCAGGGATGGTCGCTTGACCGACTGGGAAAGCACCCTGTTCATCGACGCTGGGGCCGTGGCCGACAAGCCGGCCGAGCTGCAGGCCAAGGTCGGCGTGGGTGTCGGCGCGCGCTGGAAGAGCCCGGTCGGACCGCTTCAAATCAACCTGGCTTACGGCGTCGCGGTCAAGCGCCTGCGGCTGCACCTGAACGTGGGGTTCAGCTTCTGATGAAGGCACTGCGCATCAGCCTTTATCTGCTCGGCGCCACGCTGCTGATGGGGCTGGCACTGGCGGGCGCGCTGTGGCTCTGGAGCGGCAGCGGCACCTCACTGGCTACCTCACTGGGACAACTGGCCCGCTACCTGCCGGCTGGGCAGACGCTGGAAGCCCAAGCGGTCACCGGCTCGTTGCGCAACGGCGGCCGCATCGGCTGGCTGCGCTGGCAGCAGGGTGAGGTCAGCGTCGAGCTGCGCGATGTGACGATTGCCTGGTCGCTGCGTCCGCTGTTGGGCGGCGAGCTCCGCCTCGGCCAGGTGGCGGTCCGGCACTTGCGCATCGAAGACCGCCGCCCGGCCTCCAAGCCCTCTGCCGCCACACCGCCCACCGACCTGTGCCTGCCTGTGAGAGTGGACCTGCCGTTTACCGTGGAGACCGTCGAATGGGTGGGCGCGGGCAGCACATCGCGGCGAGCCACTGGGCTCGCCGGTCACTATCGTTTTGATAGCTACTCACACAGGTTAGACGGTGGCCAGGTGCATATTTCGTCTGGAAACTACCAGATCAGTGCCAGCTTGCAGGCAGCGTCGCCAATGGCGTTGTCGGTCCAGGTGGACGGCAGCGTGCAAACCACCTTGCCGTCGAGCCAACAGCCGGTGCTGGTGCAGGCACATGCCACCATCACCGGCCCACTGGCGGGACGTGACGCCGCGCTGGC
>JADGRK010000359.1 GCA_017880985.1 Rhodoferax sp.
GGTGCGGCCTTGCCAATCAGGGGCGAGGGGATTTCATGCGGATCACGCGTCAGGCCGATCGCCAAAAACACCACCAGGACAACAAAAATACCTAGCGGAATCAGTGCTTTCTTCATGCGGTGAGTCCCTTGAGACGAACGGTGCGGGCGGCCACTTTGCGACGGTAGCGCTTGTCCAGCGCCGCCATGGCACCGCCCAAGGCCATGAACAGGCAGCCGGCCCAGATCCAGGTGACAAAGGGTTTGTGATAAACCCGCACGGCCCAGGCGGTGCCGTCGCCACCTTCGAGTCGCTCGCCGAGCGAGACATAAACGTCACGCGTCAAGGTGGTGTCAATGGCGGCTTGCGTCATCGGCATGGAGGATGAAAAATAGGCGCGTTTTTCGGGGTGCAGGACGCGCAGCAATTTGCCGTCTTTGCTCAGTTCGACATCACCGACTTCGGCGCTGTAGTTGGGCCCGGGCTCGGCGCGAATGCCGGTCATGCGAAAGGTGTAGCCGCCCACGGAGACGGTGTCGCCAACGGCCATGCGCACGTCTTTTTCAGTTTCATAACCCTTGACCATGGTGATGCCGATCACAAACACGGCAATACCGACATGCGCCACGTGCATGCCCCAGATGGAGATCGGTGTCGATTTCCAGTTGGCGCTGTTTTTGATCTGGCGGTAGATTTGCACGGCCGAGCCCAGGATAATCCAGAACGCCAAGGTCAGCCCCAATGCCACCATGGCCGACCATTTGCCTGCCAGCAGGGGTGCAGTGCAACCCAGCAACACCGAGACAATAGCAACGGGGAGCAAGTTCTTGGTCAACTCGGCAACGCTGTCAGTCTTCCAGCGCGCGTAGGAGCCGATCACCATCAACAGCAGCGCGGGCACCATGATGGGAACAAATACCGTTTCGAAGTAGGGCGGCCCTACCGAGAGCTTACCCAAGTTGAGCGCATCCACAATTAGAGGGTACAAAGTGCCCAGCAGCACGGCGGCGGCGGCGGTGGTGAGCAACACGTTGTTGACCAGCAGAAACGTCTCACGTGACACCAACGTAAATTTGCCGCCCGACTGCACTTTGCTTGCGCGCAGGGCGAACAGGGTCAGTGAACCGCCCACCACCACGGCCAGGAACAGCAGGATGAAAACGCCGCGTTTCGGGTCGGTGGCAAAGGCGTGTACCGAGGTCAAGACGCCCGAGCGCACCAGGAACGTACCCAGCAAGCTCAGCGAAAACGCGATGATGGCGAGCATGATGGTCCAGTTTCTGAACAAGCCCCGCTTTTCGGTGACGGCGAGTGAATGGATCAGCGCGGTACCGACCAGCCAGGGCAGGAATGAGGCGTTCTCCACCGGGTCCCAAAACCACCAGCCACCCCAGCCCAGCACGTAATAAGCCCACTCGGAACCCATGCCGATGCCGATGGTCAGGCAGATCCAGGCGGCAGTGGCCCAGGGCCTCGACCAACGCGCCCAAGCTGCGTCCAGTCGCCCGTTAAGCAGGGCCGCGATCGCGAACGCAAACGGCACGGCCATGCCGACGTAACCCATGTACAGCATGGGTGGGTGAAACACCAGACCCGGGTCTTGCAGCATCGGATTCAAGTCCTGACCGTTGGCCGGTATGTCACTCAAGCGGGCAAACGGATTGGACGTGATCAACATGAACAGCAGGAAGCCCACCGCCACCAGGCCCAGAACGCCCAACACCCTGGAGACCATCACATCAGGCAACTGGCGGGAAAATAGGGATACCGCCATCATCCATGAGCACAGCATCAGCAACCACAGCAGCAGCGAGCCTTCATGGCCGCCCCAAACGGCGGCGAAACGGTAGATGGCAGGCAACTTGGAGTTGGAGTGTTGCGTGACATACAAGACCGAGAAGTCGTTGCTGTAGAAGGCGTAGGCGAGGCACAAAAATGAGATGGCTGTCAGCAGCCACAGTGCTTGTGCACCGGGCCGCGCCAATGCCATCCAGTCAGCGCGGCCTTGCTGCCCACCCACCACACTGAGCGTGCCCATGGCGAGTGCCACAAAGAGGGCGAGTATCAATGAAAAATGACCTAGTTCTGGAATCATGACGGTTATCCTGGTTACCTATTTCATTGTCTTCACAATTTTCTTCAGCTCGGCCTGATCCAGCGCTTGCTTGGCTTCGGGCGGCATGTAGTTTTCGTCGTGCTTGGCGAGCACTTCAGAGGCGGTGAATTTGCCGTCTTCACCCAGCTTGCCTTGCGCCACCACGCCTTTGCCTTCCCGAAACAGATCGGGCAGGATGCCGGTGTAGGAGACGTTCATGTCTTTGGCGGTGTCGGTGACGACAAAGTTGACTGTCAGGTTGTCACGCTTGACGCTGCCGGTCTTGACCAGGCCGCCGATGCGAAAGGTCCGGTTCTTGGGCGCTTCGCCTGAGGCGACCTGGGTCGGGGTGAAGAAAAACACCAAATTGCTCTGGAAGGCATTGAGCACCAGATAGGCCGCCACGCCGATGGCGGCCAGACCGCCAGCGATGATGACGGCGCGTTTATGACGAGGTTTCATGAAGAGCTTCCTTCCGACAAGAGTTCACTGCGCAGCCCGCGCAGAATGGTTTTGCGCTGGTTGCGAAGGAGCAGCACCTCAAGCACCGCCACCAATGCGGTCAAGCCAAAGCTGCCCCAGACATAAAAGGCGTAACCGCCCATGGCGAAAAATTCAGAAACACTATTCCAATGCATGTTTGACCCACTCCGTATGACGTTCACGCTCCAGGATGATGTTGCGCACGCGCACCAGCGCGATCGCGATGGCATACATCCAGAATGCCACAACCATGATTAACATGCCCCACAGCATGGCTGTGGCCATGGTTGGGGACTTGGTTAAGGAGACCGAGGCACCCTGATGCAGCGTGTTCCACCACTTGACCGAGAAGTAAATGATCGGCACGTTGACGACACCCACCAGCGCCAGCACGGCGCAGGCCTTGTCGGCGCGACGGGGGTCGTCGATGCTTGATTGCAGGGCCAGAAAGCCCAGGTACAAAAACAGCAGGATCAATTCGGAGGTCAATCTGGCGTCCCACACCCACCAGGCACCCCACATCGGCTTGCCCCACAGCGACCCGGTCACCAGCGACAAAAAAGCAAACAGGGCGCCGGTGGGTGCCAGCGCGGAGGCCATCATGCCCGACAAGCGTGTGTTGAAGGCCAGGCCAAAACCAGCCCAGGCAGCCATGACCAGGTAAATGAACATCGACATCTGGGA
>JADGRK010000360.1 GCA_017880985.1 Rhodoferax sp.
TCGCGCTGCCGCCGCTGTTGATTGATGGGCTGGACAGGTATGTTGAGCATCTGACGCTTCAAACCGTCGCCGACGCCAGCCACTGGATCGTGCATGAAAAGCCGCAACTCGTTGCGCAACTGGTCATGACTTTTTTAGAACACGAATTACTATAAAGATAATAGCCTCTTACGCATACTGGACGGTGGCTAGAGGCTGATTTTATATAGATTTCAGTAAACTGCGGGGGCGCCCGCTGGCCGGTCCTTGAAGCGTTTGTGAACCCAGAAATACTGATCCGGCATGGCGTCGATGTAAGACTGCAGGCGAAGGTTCATGAGCGCCGTATCGGCGACGGCATCGTCTGAAGGGAAGCCTTGCCAGCACGGCATGATTTGCACCTCGTAGCCTTGGCGCGTCATGCGGGTGACCACCGGCACCACTTTGGCCCGGCCCAGTTTGGCAAAGCGCGACAGAGACGGCACGGTCGCCGCTGAAACGCCATAAAACGGCACAAAGACCGAGTCCTCCGGGCCGAAATTCATGTCGGGCAGCAAATACAGCGGGTCACCGGCGCGAAGCGCCATGGCAATGGCTTTGACGCCATCGACCCGACCAAACAGCCGTGCCTGCCCAAAGCGCTGACGCCCGGCCAGAATCCAGGCATCAAGAATCTTATTGGCCTGATCGGTGTAAATGCTGCTGAATCGGCGGGGCAACTGCTGCGTCAAGGCGGTCCAGCCCGCGTCGAGCCCGACAAAGTGCGGTGCAAAAATGACCACTGGCTGCTGGCCCTGCAATTCGGCCACGGCCCCAGTCAGCGTCAAGCGCCGCCGAACCACTTCGGGCGCGCCATGCCAGAGCCAGCCCCGGTCCAGCCAGGCCTGGGCAAAATGAACAAAGGTTCCCAGCGTCAGTGCCCGGATTTGCGTGGCAGACCGATCCGGGAAACACAAGCTCAAGTTGGTCTGGGCCACCCGGCGGCGCGGTATCGCCAGGACATACAGCATCCAACCCAATCCACAGCCCAGTGCACGCACCCAGGCCAGGGGCAGCCGTCCCAGCAGATGCATCATTGCAATACCCAGTCGGCTCAACATAAGCAGCCGATCAGGGTCAACTCGACATCCAGCCGACGCAGGCGTGGCGGCTGATTCATGGCGCTTCGCGGGGCTGCTTGTAGCGCGCGTAGCCCCAAAGGTATTGTTGCGGGCAACTGTGGATCAGCGCTTCCATCGCCCGGTTGATGGCGCCTGCCGCCAGCGCGCTATCGGGCGGCAAAGCGGCCAACAGCGGCGTCACGTGAACGCGGTAACCGCGTCCCCAAGGCAAGCGCTCGCCCCAAGCCACGAGCACCGCAGCGCCAGTTTGTTGCGCCAGCCGGACGGCGAGTGTCATGGTGTAGGCCTGGCGGCCAAAAAACGGGACCCACAAACCCATGCCGAGCGGGGGCACCTGGTCGGGCAGCAAGCCCAGTGATTCGCCTTTTTTTAACGCCTTGATCATCTGCTTGACACCCGCGAGGGTGGTCGGAGCGGTGTGCAGACCGGGGCGCGCGCGCGCGGCCGCCACCAGCTTGCCCAGCCATGGTTGGCGCGGCGGGCGAAACAGCACCGTCATCGGTTGCCTCAACTGGCCATAACGCTGTGCATAGGCCTGGGCCGTGATTTCAAAGCAGCCCAGATGCGGGGTCAGGAAGATCACCCCGCGCCCGAGTGCCAGCGCAGCCTCCACATGCTGCGCACCGTCCCACAGCACCGTGACCGGCCGCCCGAGCCACAGGCGCGGCAATTCAGCGACCAGCTTGCCGCTTTCACCCACCGCACCCAGCCATTGCCGCCAATTCATCCCGGCTTGGCGCGCGTTGGCCAGGAAACGTTTGCGATACACGCCGGAGGCGGCAAACACCAGCCAACCCATGCTCCAACCCACGGCCTGTGCCAGGCCCAGGGGCAGTGCCGACAGAATTTTAAAAAGGGTCATCATCGCTGGGATAAAATGCGGGCGTCGCTGAGTTACGGAACTACTTGCAGGGCGACACACAAGGGGCGGTTCCCGCGAACCGCCATTGTGCCTTGTCAAATTTGACAAATCTGCTAAAGCGTTCGCTGAAAGCCCCGAAAGCCAAAGCAACGCGAAATTGTTGTTAACTTTACTTTTGGAGCTTGAAACCATGGCGAACGATTTTCTATTTACCTCCGAGTCTGTTTCTGAAGGTCACCCCGACAAGGTGGCGGACCAGATTTCAGATGCCATTCTGGATGCGGTTTTTCAGCAAGATCCCAAGTCCCGGGTCGCCGCCGAAACCCTGTGCAACACCGGGCTGGTGGTGCTGGCCGGTGAGATCACCACCAACGCCCATGTGGACTACATCCAGGTGGCACGCGACACGCTCAAGCGCATCGGCTACGACAACACCGAGTACGGCATCGACTACAAGGGTTGCGCCGTGCTGGTCGCCTATGACAAGCAGAGCAACGATATTGCCCAGGGCGTCGATCATGCCAGCGACGACCATCTGAACACCGGTGCCGGCGATCAGGGCTTGATGTTTGGCTATGCCTGCAACGAAACACCCGAGCTGATGCCGGCACCGATTTACTACGCGCATCGCCTGGTGGAGCGCCAGGCGCAACTGCGCAAGGACGGCCGCCTGCCCTTCCTGCGTCCCGACGCCAAAAGCCAGGTCACCATGCGCTATGTGGACGGCAAGCCGCACAGCATCGACACCGTGGTGCTGTCGAGCCAGCACAGCCCCGAGATGAGCGACGGCCTGCACATGAAGCCCGCTTTCATTGAGGCGGTGATTGAAGACATCATCAAGCCCGTGCTGCCCAAGGCATGGCTGACGGAGGACACCAAATATCTGATCAACCCGACTGGGCGCTTCGTCATCGGCGGCCCGCAAGGCGACTGTGGACTGACCGGGCGCAAGATCATTGTGGACACCTACGGCGGTGCCTGCCCGCACGGCGGCGGCGCTTTCAGCGGCAAAGACCCAACGAAGGTGGACCGCTCGGCCGCCTACGCGGCGCGCTACGTGGCCAAGAACATTGTGGCTGCGGGCCTGGCGCGGCAGTGCCAGATTCAGGTGGCCTATGCCATCGGCGTGGCACATCCCATGAACGTGACGGTGTACACCGAGGGCACCGGGGTGATTTCTGACGAGAAAATCGCCGCGCTGGTGAACGCGCACTTTGACCTGCGTCCGCGCGGCATCATTCAGATGCTCGATCTGCTGCGCCCGATTTATGA
>JADGRK010000048.1 GCA_017880985.1 Rhodoferax sp.
CTGATTTACGGTCTGCTGCTCGGCGCCTGGCCGGTCGTGATTGCCAACTGCATCACGCTGGCGTTGGCCGGAACGATCTTGGTGATGAAACTGCGATTCCGTTGAGCCCGATTTTCATCAGGTGTCGAGTAACAACATTGGGGCCTGGCGCCTGAAGAGGTTGAGGGTTTACACCAGTTATCCCGACTTTGATTGATCTATATCATTTGGGGTGAAAATAGTACGGTCGTTCTATTCCTGTCATTTTTTCCGATTGGAGCCAGAGGATGAGGCATTTCAAAATTCTAGCAACGGCACTCAGTGCCGCGCTACTGGTCGCGGCCTGCGGTGGCGGTGGCGATGGCAATCAAGCACCCAGAGTTGCGTTTACTTCTGTTGTATCCTTTGGCGACAGTTTGAGCGACGCCGGGACTTATGAGCCGGGACTGGTCAAAGCCGGCATCATCCCGAATGCCGCCGCTGGTGGCATGTTCACCGTCAACGGCCTGGGCAGCACCGTTGACCCCGTCACCCTTCTGGTCACCCCCGGTGCCATTGGTTCTGATCCCGTCCCCAGCTACAACTGGGCCCAATTGGTCGCCGCCGCAGTCGTTGGCAAACCCTCCTGCGCCGCGCGAGTCGGTGGCTACGGTCTGGCTCCGAGTGCAGTCGTCGGCTGTACCAATTACGCTCAAGGCGGCGCCCGCGTACAGGACCCCCGAGGCGTTGGCAATGCGGTGGGCGTCGGCTATATTGCTGGACCACTGACACAGCCTATTGTGACGCAGCTTGCCAATTACGCGGCTGACAATGGCTCTCCCAATTTCACGGACAAGCAGTTAGTCACGGTGCTGGCCGGGGCCAATGACATCTTCGGACTGACCGATCAGCTGGTGTTAGACGCGACCGCCGCAGGCAATGCCGCTGGCGCTCAGACGTTTGCGAACATGCTGGTGGGTTCACTGGCCGCCGATTCCGCAGTTCCAGCGAGCGCAGCCGCCGCCATCGGGGCCGCCATGGCGCAGGCGCAGGCAGCGGCCGCGCAAGTTCCCGGCGCCACCAGCGATAGCATCATGACGGCGGCAGTCACGGCAGCCATCCAGGCGGCTGCAGCGGCGGGCAACGTCAAGGTGATGGATATGACTTATATCGGTGCCGCCGTTGGCCCGGCCCAGGTCGCAGCGACCACCGCTGGGAACAATGCATTTGCTCAGGCGCTGGTTACCGCTCTAGTCGGTGGTGTGCCGACAGCCAATCAAGCCACAGCGGCGACCGCCGTCCCAACAGCAATGGCTCAGGCACAGGCAGCCGAATCGGTAAAACCAGGTGCGACGGCTGATTCAATCATGAATGCCGCCGTTCAGGCAGCCTTAATGGCGGCAGCGCAATTGGGCAATGCGACTGCTGGCGCGGCATTGGTCGCCGCACAAGCGGGCGACCTGTCAAAAATAGCGGCCATTACCGGGCCTGCCCAAACGACCGGGCTTGTGGCTGGCGCCACTGCTTTTACTGCGAGTTTGACGGCTTCGTTGGCAAAAGATGCCACGGCAGCCACAGCCGCAGCAGACATCGCTGCGGCCATGAACAACGCGTTTGCGGCCGCATCGCATGTGGCGGGTGCCACTTCGGTCTCGATCCTCACGGCCATGGGCAATGCCGGTGTTCAAGCAGCGGCAGCTGATGGCAATTCGAAGGTCATGAACATGACCTATATCAACGGTATCGTGGGACCCGCCCAAGTCGCGGCCACCGCCGCAGGCTCGGCTGCCGGCAACCAGTACGCCGCTACCACGGGTGCCGCCAATGCGGTGGCGGGGATGACCACAGCAGCTACGACGCTGGTGGGTTACATCAAAAATAACATCGTCGGCATGGGCGCCAAGTATGTGGCCGTGAGCAATCTGCCCGATGTAAGTCTGACGCCGTCGGCTGCCAGTAGTCCGAGTACGCAACCACTCATTCTGGCCATGACCAATGCTTTTAACAAGGCGTTGCAGGATGGCTTGGCGGGCACACCGGGGGTGATCCTTATTGATGCCTTTGTCAACCTGCAGGATCAGGTGAAAAACCCAAGTCGATACAAGCTGACCAACGTGACGAATACCGCCTGTGATATGACCAAGGTGCCAAGTTCTCTGGTTTGCAGTGCCAATACCCTCATCGCTGGCGACACCTCTCACTACCTCTTCGCTGACGGCGTCCACCCGACCCCATACGTCCACAAACTGCAGGCCCAATTGGTCAGCACTTATCTGGCCAAGGCTGGCTGGCTCTAACCTCACGAACTTCAAGGAGAAACCCACATGAAATACCAACTGAAGTTCATCGCCGTTGCCGCTGCCTTTCTGGCCGCTGGTAGCGTCTGTGCCCAATCGGCCGGTAGCTGGATGGTGCGCGCAGGTGTGACTACCGTCGCGCCCGTCGGCCCGAGCGAAAACCTGAGCGCGCCGAGCCTCTACATCCCCGATACCAGCACCGGTTCCCAAACCAACACCGGCTCCAACACCCAACTGGGCGGCGGCGTCACCTACATGTACACCGACAACATCTCGGTCGACGTGCCTTTGGCGCTGCCGTTCAAGCACAAACTCTACGGCGCAGGCGCCATAGAAGGTGTCGGTCAAATCGGTGAGGTGCAGGCCCTGCCCATGACGGTGTTCCTGCAATACCGCTTTCTGGAAGCCAGCGCCAAATTCCGGCCCTACGTCGGTCTGGGTGCCACTTATGCCTACTTCTTCAATGAACAAGGCAGCGGCGTCCTGACCGCGCTGACCAATCCGGGCGGGCCGCCGACCAAAATCTCGGTCGAGTCGAAGTTCATCATCACGCCACAGATCGGCGCCACGCTGGCTCTCGACAGCAAGTGGTTTGTCGACGTGTTCTACAGCAAATCGAGGCTGAAAACCAGGACGACCCTGTCCACCGGTCAAACGGTGGATGCGGCACTCGACCCGGCCTCCTACGGCATCGCGATCGGTTTCAAGTTCTGATCAGGCTGCCGACGCCCGCTGCAACCGATCCCGCACCCCGTCCCACTCGGGGCTGTCGGGTAGGGTTTCGATCCAGATCAGTTTGACCCCTTGGGCATCGAACTCGCGCAGCACCGCAAATAATTGCTGCGCGGCGGCTGCGGCAGCTTCGGGCATGCGTTTGCGCAGCACTTTTTTGGAGCCGGTTTGGAGCATGGCGCGTGACCAGGTGGCGATGAACGGGCCGCTGGTCGCGCCTTCTGGGTCACTGCCCAGTAAATCGAGCGCTGTCTGCAGTGCATCCGCCGCCATCAGCCGCACCCGGGCCTTCGGTGCGTAATGGGATTCAAGCGTGCCAGAGGCCTTTGGCGCAGGCGCAACAAGCGGCATCAGCTCCTCTTCTGATAGCACTTTCAAGCCGCAGGCCAACTGTACCTGCTCGCGTGTGATGGCGCCGGGGCGCAGCAGCACCGGCACGCCACGCGTGCAGTCGATGATGGTGGACTCGATCCCGACCGTGCATGGGCCGCCGTCCAGAATCATCAAGTCAGGGCCAAATTCATTTTGTACATGTGCTGCCGTAGTCGGGCTGACGCGGCCAAACTGATTCGCGCTGGGGGCGGCAAGGCCCCAAACTAAATGAGGGTCAGATTCCACTTTTTTTTCGTCGGACTTTGTCATGTCAGAATTAATTGGAATCTGACCCTCATTATTGAGAAGCGCTCTGAGCAGCGCCTGCGCGACCGGGTGTGCCGGGCTGCGCAGGCCGATCGAATCGTGCCCCCCGGCTGCCGCGCCGGCGACACCGGGACGGCGCGGCAAAATCAGGGTCAACGGTCCGGGCCAGAAGGCTTGAATGAGTTGGCGGGCGAAGTGCGGCACGCTGGCGGCAAAGTGATCAACACCGGCCGCATTGAGCACATGCACGATCAGGGGATGGTCCGCCGGTCGGCCTTTGGCGCTGAAGATTTGCGCCACAGCGGCGTCGTTTTCAGCGTCTGCCGCCAAGCCGTAGACTGTTTCAGTGGGCAAGCCCAATAAGCTTCCAGCCCTTATCTGCTGAGCGCCAGCCGCTATGGAATCCGAATCTGAACCCTCCAGGATCATGGCCAAGGCAGGGCTCAAAACGCCTCAATTCCCAACATCTGAGCCGCCGCCAGCGCGGTGTTGTGAACCTCGGCTATCGTGGCACCGGTGAAGGTCAGGTGCCCCATCTTGCGGCCCCTGCTGGCCTTGGGCTTGCCGTACAAATGCAGGTGCGCGCCCGGCAACGCCAGCACCTTCGAAAAATCGGGGTCAGAGTCCAATTTCGTTTCGGGTCTCCTGTCGCCACGCAGGTGATTGTCCTGAATTGGGACCTGACCGCGACTTTCCTTCAGCCACAAATCCCCGAGCAAATTGAGCATGATGGCCGGGCTGTGCTGGCGCGGTTGCACCAGCGGCAAACCGGCGAGCGTGCGCACCTGCAACTCAAACTGCGACAGGTCGCAGGCATCGAGCGTGTAGTGCCCGCTGTTGTGCGGGCGTGGCGCCATTTCGTTGACGATCAAGTTACCGAGCGTCTGCGCCGCAGCCGAGCCGTCTGACAGCAGGAAAAACTCGACGCACAGTACGCCCACGTATTGCAGTTCGTTTGCTATTTTTTTTGTAGCCTCTAACGCCCGTGCAGCAATGGCGGGAGGCATATTTCCTTCATAAGCCTGGGTCACCGCCAGAATCCCGTCGCGGTGCAGGTTGAGTTGCGGCGCGAAGTTGACACAAGTGCCGTCCCAGCCGCGCGCCACGATCACCGAGCATTCGGCTTGCAACGGCAGCATTTTTTCGAGCACGCAAGGCATGTTTCGCAGCTCATCCCAGGCCGCTGCCAGTTCGGCGCGGTTGCGGACCCGCAGCTGGCCTTTGCCGCCGTCGCCCCGACGCGCGGTTTTCAGGATGCCAGGCAGCAGGTCGTCCGCCACCGCCGCCAGTTGCGGCGCTGTTTCAATCACGGCATAAGGTGCCACCGGCACGCCGCAGCGCACAAAATGGGCTTTTTTCTTGATGCGGTCTTGCGCAATGGCCACCGACTCCGCGCTCGGCGCTGTCGGGCGTGCCGCAGCCAGCGTCACCAGCGTGAGCGCAGGCACATTTTCAAACTCGGTGGTAATCGCGGCGCAACGCTGCATCAGTTGCGCCAGCCCTTGCTGATCCAGGTAATCGCTCTGGATATGGTAGTGGCTCACCAGCCCCGCCGGGCTGATCACATCGGGATCGAGCACCGCCGTGTAGTAGCCCATCGCTTGCGCCGCTTGCACAAACATGCGGCCCAGTTGTCCGCCACCGATCACACCCAGCGTGGTTTGCTGGCCGCTGCCCGGATTGGCATTGCTGCCGGGCAAAGTGGCTTGCCGACTCATAGCACCGGCGGCAGGGTCGTGTTGCGGGCGGTTTCGGTTTGCGCGGCGCGAAAGGCGTCAAGTTTGGCCAGCAACGCGGCGTCTTCATTGGCCAGCATGGCGACGGCAAACAGGGCCGCGTTGGCCGCACCCGCAGGGCCGATGGCAAACGTCGCCACCGGAATTCCCTTTGGCATTTGCACGATGCTGTACAACGAATCAACGCCCAAAAGATATTTGCTGGCCATGGGTACGCCAAGTACCGGTACCGTCGTCAGGGCTGCCAACATGCCTGCCACATGGGCCGCCCCACCCGCCCCCGCGATAATCGCTTTGAGGCCGCGAGCGCGCGCGCCCTGGGCATAAGCAAACATATCATTGGGCATGCGGTGCGCCGACACCACACGCGCCTCGTGCGTGATGCCAAATTGTTGGAGAATATGGATTGCGTGTTGCATCGTGTCCCAGTCGGAACTGGACCCCATGACAACGCCGATTTGAATATTTTTCATCATGCCGAATTATTACTCACTTGCCCCGCCACTCTGGACCAACCAAAATGATAAATGTGACTGTTGCAAACTTTGATACCGAGGTGGTTGCCGCCTCAATGCAAATCCCGGTGTTGGTGGACTTTTGGGCCCCTTGGTGTGGCCCGTGCAAAGTCGTCGGCCCACTGCTGGAAAAGCTGGAGACGGCTTACGCCGGGCGCTTCAAGCTGGTCAAGATCGACTCCGACCAGGAGCAGGAACTCAGCCAGGCCTTTGGCGTTCGCAGCATCCCGACTTGCGTGCTGATGAGCGGGGGCAAGCCGGTGGATGGCTTCATGGGTGCTTTGCCGGAGGGCGAAATCAAGGTGTTTCTGGACAAACACCTGCCGGCTGGTGAGGTACTGGAAGCCGAGGTGACGGGTGAGACGGTGTCGGACGCGCCCGCTGAGAACGATCCTGATGCCATCCGCGAGGCCCTGCAGCAAGCCGTGCTGAAAAGCCCGGACGACGAGGAGGCCCGCTTCAACTACGTCAAACTGCTGCTACAGGAGGGGCACACGGATGAGGCCAAGGTGGCGTTCGCCCCAGTGATTGCCAAGACCGGGCTGGTACGCCGCTTCGACTCCCTGCAACGCTGGATGAATGCTATTGATTTTGCAGCTGATCGCGCTGATTTGACGGGCGCTACAGGCGGATTTGATGCAAAGATTGTAGCAAATAAGCGCGACTTCGACGCCCGCTTCGGCAGGGCCCAATCCTTGATGGCGGCGCAACACTGGACCGGCGCCATGGACGAACTGCTGGAAATCCTGATGCGCGACAAAACTTGGGCCGACGACCTGGCACGCAAGACCTACATTGCCGTTCTGGACATCATCGAGCCGCCCAAGGTCAAAGTGGCCGACGGGCAAATTCCGCCGGTCGACCCGACGGTAGCGACGTATCGGCGCCGCCTGAGCAGCGTGGTGCTGAGCTGACCTTGCGGTTCAGCCCATCAACCGCGTCAGTGCTTCCTGGTATTTGGCGGCAGTCCTGGCGATCACTTCATTGGGCACACGCGGCGCCGGTGGGGTCTTGTTCCAGGGCCTGCCGTTGACCTGAACCTGCTCCAGCCAGTCGCGCACAAACTGCTTGTCAAAACTGGGCGGGTTGATGCCTTCCTGGTAGCTCTCGGCCGGCCAGAAGCGTGAGGAGTCGGGCGTCAGCACCTCGTCCATCAGCGTCAAGGTGCCTTGCGCATCCAGACCAAACTCAAACTTGGTGTCGGCAATGATGATGCCTTTTCGGGCGGCGATGTCACTGGCCGCCTGGTAGAGCGCAATGCTGATGTCGCGCATGCGAGTGGCCAGATCCAGGCCAACCAACTCAACCGTTTGTTCAAACGTGATATTTTCGTCA
Source organism: Rhodoferax sp. (assembly GCA_017880985.1). Classification (GTDB taxonomy): domain Bacteria; phylum Pseudomonadota; class Gammaproteobacteria; order Burkholderiales; family Burkholderiaceae_C; genus Rhodoferax. Next base: position 7,213 of record JADGRK010000048.1, read on the forward strand.
TGATCGCCCGCCGGGGCTTTGGCAGCGGGCGTGTAGATCGGTGTCGGCAACTTGGAAGCGTTCTGCAAACCTGCGGGCAGTTTGACGCCGCAGACCGCGCCGTTTTGCTGGTATTCATTCCAGCCGCTGCCTGCCAGGTAGCCGCGCACCACTGCTTCCACCGGCAGCGGTTTGAGGCGCTTGACCAACATCGAACGACCCACCACTTGCGCTACTTCAGAGGCAGTGACCACGCTCTCGGGCGCGTCGCCAGTCAGGTGAATCGGGCAGATGTTCAAGCCATTCGGGCCGAGCTTGTCAAACCAGAACAGCGCCATCTTCGTCAGCAGCGCGCCCTTGCCGGGAATCGGCTCGCCCATGATGACGTCAAAGGCGCTCAGGCGGTCGCTGGCGACCATCAGGATGCGGTCGTCGCCGACCGCGTAGTTGTCGCGCACCTTGCCACGCGCCAGCAGGGGCAGGGAGGTGAGTGTGGAGGTGTGCAGGGCAGTAGTCATATCGGGGCAATCAAAGCGTAGAGGACGTTTGAGGACATAGTGGTTGAAACAAAGGACCCGCTGCGGTGCTTTCACCGGCAGCGCGCCCTGATTATCGCAATGACAGATCAGTTGACGACTTGCGCCAGCTCACCGCGCGCATATTGCCCAGCCACCACCTGTAGGCTGTGGCCCTTGATCTTGGCGCCCTGGCCTTCGCAGCCAAACTGAATGTAGCGCTGCTTGCACAGGGCTTTGGCAGCTTCGCGCGCCGGTTTGAGCCAATCACGGGCGTCAAACTTTTCAGGGTTCTCGAACAGGTACTTGCGCACGGCACCGGTCATGGCCAGACGAATGTCGGTGTCGATATTGATCTTGCGCACGCCAAATTGAATCGCTTTCTGGATTTCTTCGACCGGCACGCCATAGGTCTCTTTCATGTTGCCGCCATACTGGCGAATGATGGCCAGCAGTTCTTGCGGCACGCTGCTGGAGCCGTGCATCACCAGATGGGTATTGGGAATGCGGCGGTTAATCTCTTTGACGCGTTCAATCGCCAGAATATCGCCAGTGGGCTTGCGCGTGAACTTGTAGGCGCCGTGGCTGGTGCCAATGGCAATGGCGAGCGCGTCGAGCTGGGTGCGTTTGACAAAGTCGGCCGCCTGCTCGGGGTCGGTGAGCAACTGATCGCGCGTCATGGTGGACTCGGTGCCGTGGCCGTCTTCCTTGTCACCCTTCATGGTTTCCAGTGAGCCCAGGCAGCCGAGTTCGCCCTCTACGGTGACACCCACCGCGTGCGCCGTGTCCACCACCTTGCGTGTCACATCGGCGTTGTAGTCATAGCTCGAAATGGTTTTGCCGTCGCTCATGAGGGAGCCATCCATCATGACCGAGCTAAAGCCGAGCTTGATCGCGCCCTGGCAGACGTCGGGGCTTTGGCCATGGTCCTGGTGCATCACCAGCGGGATGTGCGGATAGGATTCGATGGCGGCCAGGATCAAGTGCTTGATAAAAGCCTCACCGGCATACTTGCGCGCGCCTGCGCTGGCCTGCAGGATGACCGGTGCGCCGACCTCATCGGCGGCCGACATGACGGCCTGCACCTGCTCCAGATTGTTGACGTTGAAGGCGGGAATACCGTAGCCGTTGACGGCCGCGTGGTCGAGCAGTTCGCGCATTGAAACAAGAGCCATGATGTGTCCTTGAAAGTTTGGTAACCGATTTGTAACCGATATCAATTTTAGCGGTGCGCCAGGGTCACAAATTCGATCACCCCCTCGATTCGTCCTTAAGTCGGGCTTAATTTGACAGGATCAGAATAAACTCTTTCCCACACCACCATCCGATCATGAAATTCTCAACCACTCAGCTGGTGAGCTTGCTCGTCCTGCTGCCCGGCCTGGCGTTGGCACAAGGCAGCACAGCCGCCAAAGCACCCATGAAACCCCTTGCCGCCTCAGCGCCGGCCGGCTTCAGCCGCGAGAAGGTCTCTGACATTTGCACCACAGCCCCGCGCAGCGAATGGCTCACCCAGGACGAAATGAAGTTGCTGGCTGAGCACCGCGGCTACCGCATCAAGACCTTCAAGGTAGCCAGGGGCGACTGCTATGAGGTCTATGGCTTTGACCGCGAAGGCCGCATCGTCGAGGCCTATTTCAACCCTGCGACCTCAAGACTGGTGCGGCAAAACATTGCAAAATAGCCCGCTGTCGGGGTCCGTCACGGCCTCCCCTGGACGCCGGACGGCGGATTCTCTGGACAGAAAAGTCAACGCCACGCTGCAAGGCTCCTGGCTGGGCCTGTTTCTGACCGAGCTTTTTGAGGGTGTCGGCCAACTCGCGCTGTTTCTGTTACTGCTGGAAGCCATTTGGGAGGGCAGCGCCAGTTGGGTCAAGCCCGATGTCTATGTGCTCACGGTGATGGCGCTGGGACAAAGCGCGTGGTTGGCCTGGCGCAGGCTCAGGGGGTTGACCCAGCCCTGGTGGAGTCAGCTGGTCGGCCTGGTGTTTTATGCGCTGGTGGAATCCCTGATAGAAGGTGCCTCGTTTTTCGTCAAGCCCAAACACGTGACCTTTGGGGTCTTGATGCTGGTCTATGCCTGGGGTGCCGCACTGGAGGGGCGCAGCCAGCAACCCAAAGCAGCCCTGGCGGGCATTTTTCTTTCGCGTACTGCGCAGGGGCTGGGACCGCTTCTCTTTTACCTGGCACTCGATCTCAAAGGTGAATCGTGGCTGCAGGGCGTTTCCGGATTTTTCGATTCTGCTGCGCACACTTTTTTGTTGGCACTTGCGATCACCCAGGTTGGCGCACTGATCTCATTGGCGCTGGTGACACGCCGACAGAAACAGGTGATTGTCGAGCTGCTTGATCAGCTCAAGACCTTGTCACGCTGGGGCTTTGGCAACCGGGTGGTAGAAGCGGTGCTGAGCGACAGCGGCTCCCAAGCTGCGATCCGGGTCGAACGCGCCATCGGCTTCATCGACATCCGTGGTTTCACGGCCTGGAGCGAAACCCATCCGCCCGAAGAAGTGATCGGCATGCTCAACCGCTTTTATGCAGCCGTGCTGGAGGCCTGTGCCGGCAAGTTGATCAAATCCAAAATGAGTGGTGACGAGGTGTTGCTGGTGCTTGAGGCAGACGGCAACGCCCTGCCCATCATGCAGGCCGCCTTGCGCGCGACAATCAACGCGGTGCAGCCATCGCAACTCTCGGCTGGCGCCGGGCTCTGGATCGGACCTGTGGTGGAAGGGTTTTTTGGTGCTCAGGAGGCGCCGGTGCACGATGTGATTGGCGACACCGTCAACACCGCCAAGCGCCTATGCGACCATGCACAAGCTGGCCAGTTGCTGGCGGGTCCGCCTGAAAGCCTGCCAGACAGCATGGCGCCGCGAACCAGCATCCATGCCAAGGGCAAGCATCAACCGGTGCTGGCGGCGCTCTACCGGGCTGATCTCTAATCAGTTGAGGACAGAGCAACTTCATTCGCGTCGCTCATGTAAATTGGACGGTCCCGCAACCTATCAGGATACCCGGCATATTTTGAGCATGTTGGTGCCGCCGGGCGATCCCATCGGCTCGCCGCAAGTGATGGCATAGACGTCGCCACTTTGGACAATGCCACGGATTTTCAAATCGCTCTCGGCTTCACGAAGTGCCGTGTCACGGTCAGCGCTGGTATCAATAAACAGTGGCCGCACATTGCGGTACAGCGTCATCTTGCGCTGCGTGGCCACTTTGGAGGTGAGTGCATAAATCGGCACCTTGATCAGGTGCCGACTCATCCACAGCGCGGTCGATCCGCTGTCGGTCATGGCCACAATCGCCTTCGCGCCCAGGTGATGTGCCGTAAACAAGGCGCCCATGGCAATCGACTGGTCAATGCGACTGAAGGTCTTGCCGGTGAAATCCGCCTCCAGCTTGAAGCTCTCGCCGCCTTCGGCGGCATGACAGATTTTGGCCATCTCAATCACGGTTTCCAAAGGGTATTTACCGGCTGCGGTCTCGGCTGACAGCATCACGGCATCGG
>JADGRK010000361.1 GCA_017880985.1 Rhodoferax sp.
GTGATACGCCACAGCCAGCTTGCCGCGTTCCTGCGCCGCTGCCATGACGGCGGATGAAGCGGTGTGAAAGGCCACCACGTCCACGTTCTGGTTGAACAGGGTCATCGCCGCATCGCGCTCGAGCGTCGGGTCAAACCAGGTATTGAGCCACACCACCTTGACTTCGGCCTTCGGGTTGACCGATTGCATGCCCAGCGTAAATGCATTGATGCCCTGCAACACTTCAGGAATCGCAAAACCGGCGACGTAACCGGCGATATTGGTCTTTGTCATGCGACCGGCAGCGATGCCGGCGAGATAGCGGCCTTCGTAATAGCGGGCATTGGCCACCGCGACATTCGGCGCGGTCTTGTAGCCGGTGATGGATTCAAACTTGACGTCCGGAAATTCCTGGGCAACCTTCAGCGTGGGCTCCATGTAGCCAAAGCTGGGGGTAAAGATCAGCTTGTAGCCATTGACGGCCAGATCGCGAATGACACGCTCGGCGTCAGGCCCTTCGGCCACATTCTCGACATAGGTGGTTTTGACCCGGGGGCCCAATGCCGCCTCGACAGCCTTGCGGCCCTCGTCATGCTGGCGCACCCAACCAGCGTCGGTCAGGGGCGCCACGTACACAAAGCCGATTTTGAGTGGCTCTTTGGTCACGACAGTCGCCGGGCTGGGTTGCGAAAAAACGGGAGAAATAAAACAGGCGGCCGCGAACGCGGCTACGAGGTTTTTATACATGGTGGTCCTCTACATGGCTCCGAAACATAAAAGCAAAGCCCGCCGGAGCTGCGAGCCTTGGGCGTAATTTTAACCGTCCCCGGATTGCTGCGTTTTCAATTGAAAGTCTCGAAGCTGGCGTTCAGACGCTCGATGTACTGGCGCTTGCGTTTCTCGTCAATGAAACTCGCCTCAAAACTGTTATGCGCCAGCTTGTAGGCGTGCTGCGCCGTCAGCCCCAGAGCAGCGAATGTCTGGGTAAAGTTCTGGTTGATGTAGCCGCCGAAATAGGCTGGATCATCCGAGTTGACGGTCGCCACAATACCGGCCTCCAGCAGATGCTTCAGGTTGTGCTCGGCGAGCGCAGGAAACACCCGCAGTTTCAGGTTGGAAAGCGGACAGACCGTCAGCGGAATGCGCTCTTTGGCAAGTCTCGCCATCAGCAATGGGTCTTTGACGGCTTGCACGCCATGATCGATCCGCTCGACCTTGAGCACATCCAGCGCACTCCAGATGTACGCCGGCTGGCCTTCTTCACCCGCATGCGCGACCAGCCTGAAACCCAATTCGCGGGCCCGGGCAAATACGCGGGCAAACTTTTCCGGCGGATGACCTTTTTCACTCGACGCCAGGCCCACGCCAACCAGTTTGTCATGCAGCGGCAAGGCCTGCTCCAGCGCCTCAAACGCTTCCTGCTCACTCAGGTGTCGCAGGAAGCAGAGGATCAGCGAAGCACTGATGCCCAATTCAGACTTCGCATCAACACAGGCGCGGTGCAGCCCGTTGATGACCACCTCCGTACTCAGTCCGTGTCCGGTATGCGTCTGGGTGTCGAAAAATATCTCGGCATGCAGCACATTGTCGCTGGCCGCACGGACCAGATACGCCCGCGTCATGTCATAGAAGTCCTGCTCGGTGCGCAGCACCAGGGTGCCGGCATGGTAAATGTCCAGAAAGCTCTGCAAGTCGTCAAAAACATAAGCGCGCCGCAGTGACTCAACATCCGGGTAGGCCGTTGCCATGCCGTTGCGCTGCGCCAATGCGAACATCAACTCGGGCTCCAGCGAACCCTCAATGTGGATGTGCAGTTCTGCCTTGGGCATTCGCCGCAACAACTCAGGCAAGCGCTCGGCAGAGACCGGCTTTACTTTCAACATGGTCGTTCATCCTCAAATCGGGTACAAGAAAACGGCCGCTAACTGCATGTTGCTAGCGGCCTTTGTCGGGGGTTATGGCAGTGGAGAGCGGGCCTGGGTTCAAACTCGCACTAACAATAAAGAAGTATAGATTGGGGCGTTTATCCATGTTTTTCGAAACTGCTCCCGAGAAGCGCCTGTACCGCGAGGTATTTCCAGTGGCTCACTTCGAATTCCGATCCGCCCGTTTTTGGCGCAGTGCGAATGTCTGACTTGGGCCTGGCGATACCAGTAGCGGACGTGAGGAAGCATCGTAAAGTTGATCTTGAGGTAGCGCAAAATCCGCAACATGGTTCCTCCAGAGAAGATGTTCCACCGCCTGTTCCTGGCACTCTGGCCTGACGATGTCGGGCGGCAGACGATGGCCGAACACACCCGGTCATGGGCTTGGCCTGAGCAAAGCGTTCGCTACGCACCAGTCGATTGGCACGTGACCTTGCATTTTTTGGGCAACGTCCCGGCGCAGCGGCTGCCGGAACTGGCAACCGGCTTGAATGTGCCGTTTGATCACTTTGATCTGCTGCTGGATCGACCCGAGCAATGGCCACACGGACTGGCCGTGCTCGGTGCGTCCACGCTTCCCGATCAACTTGTGGACTTGCACCAGCGACTGGCTCGGGCGATCACAGTCCTGGACCTCCCTGTGGAGCAGCGTCCCTACCGACCCCACGCCACCCTGGCCCGAGGTGCGCGAGCAGCAGTGCCGCCGCAAGACTGTGCGCCAGTGGTCTGGTCAGTGCGGGAATATACCTTGGCGCAGTCGACCGGTAGACCTGGGGAACGATACGTGGTGATTGGCAGATACGCGCGCGGCAACCATGACCAACGTCGTGGTTACGACGATACTTGACAGACCGCGGGATGGAAACTGTGGCGCTCGCGACGCGATGGCCAGAATCCGTACCTGCACTGGCGTTCCAGGCAAAAAAATCCCAACCGATACGGGTTGGGATTTGGGGTTATGGTGGAGCTCGGAGTTGACCTTGTGGCCGACGGCGATGGTCGCGGCGAGCTTGTAGTGCTTGTAGTGCTTGGTGTTGTAGCTTTTGCCTTCTGCGGCAGTCATTCGAAAATTTCGAATAACTGAATCTTCCTCCAGCTCACTGTCGACAAACACCTTTTTCAGGTGGTAATTGATGGTGTGGGTTTCAACGTCATAGAGCAGCCCCATCATCTTCTGGGTGAGCCAGACGTTTTCATCAGCGTAAACCGCTTCGATGCCGCCATGGCCACTGGCCGCGACAAAGGTCAGATATTCAGCCGCTGATGAACTGACCTTGTCCCTATTCTGGCCGACCGTCAGCATGGGTACATGCAGATCA
>JADGRK010000049.1 GCA_017880985.1 Rhodoferax sp.
TGGGGATGCTGATTGGTGGGTTGTGTCGCGTTAGCCGCTGACGAGCCCACTTCGGGCTGGGACGAATGCCGGTCCCTCAGACAGGACGAATTTGTCCTGCCAAGGCGTAAAACTGGTCGGCAAACGACATCTCGTTGCAGCCTTCCACCATGAGCTGCCCCTTTCGAATCATGTGCATCAACTCGATGCCGGCCAGCACACATTTGGCAGCTTGAGATGACTTGAAGTTGAGCATAGGTTTGGTGACTCGTTTGACAGCCCGATGGTCTTGTTCCACGATGTTATTCAGGTATTTGACTTGGCGGACGATGATCTGTTTTTCGATGCTGACCTTGATCTCATCAATCGCCGCTTTGTTGGCTCCGCTCTTGTCCACTGTGACCTTCTCAAGTAATGGCAGAAACCGGATCGCCCAGCGATTGATCGAAGAATGGTCGACAAACACGCCACGCTCCTGCATCATCTCTTCCAACTGGCGGTGGCTCAACGGATAAGCCGCGTACCCACGGATGCACACCAGAATGACGTCGATTGGGAAGCGCATTCCTTTGGTAGCCAGCATCGCGTTTCAAACCTTCTCTGTCAAAACACTCAGCATAGACCAGCGGGCGGCTTGACCGTCAACGCGACAGAACCCGCACAGGTGCTGGCCACCGATGTCAACGCCCAGCTGCTGGAGAGTTATGCCGGCGTGGCCAATGTCACGACGGCCCGGCTGGACGTGATGGACAAGGTCGCCATCCAGGACCTGGTGGCGCGCATCGCGCCGGTCAATGTGCTTTTCAATTGCGCAGGGGTTGTGCACAATGGCAGCATCCTTCAGGCCACGGACGACGAGTGGAGCTTCGCATTCAATCTGAATGTGCGCGCGCAGTACTGGATGATCCAGGCGGCACTGCCCAAGATGCTTGAGGCTGGCGGTGGCAGCATCATCAACATGGCCAGCGTGTGTAGCAGCCTCAAGGGGCTGCCCAACCGCTTCACCTACGGCGCCAGCAAGGCTGCCGTGGTGGGTCTGACCAAATCGGTCGCCGCCGATTTTGTGGGGCGGGGTATTCGTTGCAACGCCATTGCGCCGGGCACGGTGGATACGCCCTCACTGGGTGACCGCATCAACAGCTACGCCGATCCGATTGAGGCGCGCAAGAATTTCATCGCACGCCAGCCCATGGGGCGCTTGGCCCAAGCCCATGAAATTGCACCCATCGTGGTGTACTTGGCCAGCGACGAATCGGTGTTTGCCACCGGGCAGCTGTTCTCGGTGGACGGCGGCATGACCATATGAACCAGTTCGATCTGGCCGGCCGCCATGCGGTGATTACCGGCAGTGCAGCGGGCCTGGGGTTTGCCATTGCTGGGCGTTTGCTGGCGTCGGGCGCCAGCGTCACGCTGTGGGATCTGGACAGTCAGGCACTGGCGCGTGCGGCCGGCGAACTGGGTGAAGGCGTGCATACGGCGGTGATTGCGCTGACCAAATCTCTGGGTAAAGAACTCGCCGATACTGGGGTGCGTGTCAATTGTGTGACGCCGGCTGCCGTGAAAACCCCGATGGGCCGCTTCGGCACGCCGGAAGAGGTCGCCGCGATGGTGGGCTGGCTGTGTACCGAAGAATGCTCTTTCTCTCCTGACGCCGTGTTCGACCTATTGATCAACTGAAAGGAAAAAAACCATGAAACTCGTTCGTTATGGCAACCCGGGCAAAGAAAAACCCGGACTCATCGATGCAGAGGGCAAGCTGCGCGACTTAAGCCGCGTAATCAAGGACATAGGCCCTGAGCAGCTCGGGGACGCCGCGCTGGCCAGGCTGCGCAAGGCCAAAGTGGCTACCTTGCCACTGGTGCGTGGCAAGCCGCGCATGGGCTGTCCGGTTAGCGGCATCGGCAAGTTCATCGCCATTGGCCTGAACTACTCTGACCATGCGGCGGAATCGGGCATGCCGATTCCCAAAGAGCCGGTGGTTTTCACGAAAGCCATCAGTTGCATTCAGGGCCCCAATGATCCGGTGATGCTGCCCAAGGGCTCGGTCAAGGGCGACTGGGAGGTGGAGCTGGGCGTGGTCATCGGCACGCGGGCACGTTATGTGTCGCAGAAGGATGCGCTCAACTTTGTGGCCGGCTACTGCACCATCAATGATGTGAGCGAGCGCGAGTTCCAGCTGGAGCGCGGTTCGCAGTGGGACAAGGGCAAGGGCTGCGACACCTTCGGCCCCATCGGCCCCTGGCTGGTGACGCGCGACGAAATCGAGAACCCGCAAAAACTGGCCATGTGGCTGGATTTGAATGGGCAGCGCATGCAGACCGGCAACACCAAAACCATGATCTTCAGCGTGGCCAAAATCGTCAGCCACCTGAGCCAGTTCATGACCTTGATGCCCGGGGACGTGATCACCACCGGCACGCCGCCCGGTGTGGGCCTGGGCATGAAGCCGCCGCTTTACCTGAAGAAGGGCGATGTGATGACCTTGGGCATCGAGGGTCTGGGCGAACAGCGCCAACTGGTCGTGCCGTTCACACGCTGACGCTCGGGCGGCGCCGGGCCAGATCCTGCATCAGCGCCCTGACGCCATAGGTCCATGGCGCCACCTTGTCCGACGTGTTGACACGGTTCACCAGGGTACCCAGCGTTTCCGTGAAGACCGTCACCATATCGCCCACTTCATGCGTGAAGCCCTGGCCGGGAGCTTGCCGGTCCTGCGTCGGAGCAAACATGGTGCCCAGGAACAGCATGAAGCCATCCGGGTACTGGTGATGCGGGCCAATGGCATGCTGGACCAGTTCCAGCGGATCACGGCTGATCTGGCTCATGGGGCTGCTACCTTGCATGAAGAAGCCTTTTGTATCGGTGACCTGCATCACCAGATCGCAACGGCGCCCCTCGTCCATGCTGAAGTGTTCATCAAACAAGCGGATGAATGGCCCGATGGCGCACGATGCATTGTTGTCCTTGGCCTTGCCCAGCAGCAGGGCACTGCGCCCTTCAAAGTCGCGCAGGTTCACATCGTTGCCCAGCGTGGCGCCGCGGACCTGCCCATGGCTGTTGACCGCCAGCACGATTTCCGGCTCGGGGTTATTCCAGTGACTGCGCGGATGGATGCCGACTTCCGCCCCAACACCCACCGCGCTCATCGGCTGCGATTTGGTGAAAATCTCGGCATCGGGGCCGATGCCCACTTCCAGGTACTGCGACCATACGCCTTGCGCCAGCAGTGCTTCCTTGAGCATGGCCGCCGCCTCGGACCCGGGCTTGACGTTACTCAGGTTGTCCCCAATCACCGCCACGACCGCCTGCCGCACGCTTTCGGCCTTGCTGGCGTCTCCTCGCGCCTGCTCCTCGATGACGCGCTCCAGCATGGACGAAACAAAAGTCACGCCGCTGGCCTTGAGCGCCTGCAGATCGCATGGCGCGAGAAACCAGGGCAACGCCGGGTTTCGTTCATCCTGTGATGAGTTTCGGAGCACCGCCTGGGTGTCGCCGATGCGGTTAAGACCAGGTTGACGCACCGCACTAACGGGGTCTTCCATCTCCAGCAGCTCTGACATCGTGGCCGCCGCCGGACTCAGATCATAGATGCCGTCGGGCTTGACGCACACCAGCACCGGCCCAACATCGATTAACCAGACCCGGCCCACCAGAGTCGCTCTGGCTGCATCAACAGGAAGACAAATTGAGGTCGATAGGTGATCATGCATTCTAGACATCCTTTCAAAAAACGTGGTTGACCGCGATCATTCGGTGTGAAGACCTGAGGGGTGATGTCCCGAACTCAGTTGTAGGTCCCAGTCGGTCACTATGAAGATTATGCTGCCTTCTTGAGTTGTTGGTTGTTGGGCCGAAGAGCGTTGATCAGGGTCTTCAGTTGGGCATAGCCTCTGAGCTTTTGAAATTATTTTTCAGCCTCAAGAAATCCTGCTGCAGTCCAGCGCCAGGCCATTTCTGCGTCCTTGTAATTTGTCACCCGACCACTAATGCGACAGAACCGCCTTCGTTCATACCAATTTCACAAATGGCACTTGGCGACGATGTACGGCACGATGATGTTAATCTCCCAATCCGGCGCGAGATTGCGCGTGAAGAATATGGGTCTTCATCTTTCTGCTGGCCACGTTTGCATCACCTGACTTGATTGCTTTGATGATCTGAAGGTGTTCAAGAACAGGGGCCGTACGATACCTGGTGCTCGCATCCTGGAACGCCAGGTTCCTGCATTCGGTCATTACGACATCAAATGTATCCAGCATCTCCAGGAGCAGCGGATTGCCTGACATCTCTGCGAGCTTGCGATGGAACTCGCGATCGGCAGCCGACATGGCCAGCAGATCTGCAGATTTGACCGCTGCGGCGAGCTTGTCTGTCAGGCGCTCCAGTATCTTCGCATCTGCGGGTGTGGCGCGCCGCGTTGCGAGAAGGACCGACAAGGATTCCAGTGACGCCCTTACCGTGTACACATTTTCTAGTGAATATTGCGTAGCGAAACGCCAGCGTGCGGACCGAACCGCTTTGGGATCACGCACAAACACTCCCCTCCCCGGCTGGACCTGAAGCAATCCAAGCCCTTCCAGCGCGGAAATTGCCTCGCGAATCGCCGGCCTTCCAACGCCAAGTTCTTCTGCGAGCAGCCGCTGGCCGGGTAAGGGTTTTCCCGCGGGATACTTGCCGCTACGAGTGCGCTGCTGGATGATTTCGGCGGCATGTTGAGGTGCACTTTTTTTCATGACCTTCGCCGTCTTTCTATTTGTGTTGCGCGCAGGAAAAAATGTGGTTATATTGACCGGTCTTACTGGTCAGACCAGTAAGACCATCGAAGAAAACAGAACGGCTGACACAACACCATTTTCCACCTTAGGAGGACGACAATGCAACGGATTTTCTTGGTTTCCCTGCTTTTGGCATTTTTCGGCGGGGCTGCTCATGCTCAGGAGCCCATCGCTATTGGCATCAGTATCGCGCAATCCCCGCCGGGCTCGGTCGTGCAGGGCGTACAGGTAAAAGACGGCGTTGAGATCATCAAGGACATGATCAACGCGAAAGGGGGCGTGCTTGGCAGGCCGATTAAACTGGTTTATGAAGACAACCAGGGCATTCCCGAAAAAGGGAGGTCTGCAACGGAAAAGTTGATTGTCAAGGACAAGGTTGTTGCGGTGACTGGCGGACATCAAAGCTCCGTATGTTTGGCAGAAATCGAAGTAGCGCATCGTTATAACGTTCCTTACATCAACACTAATTGCTGGTCTGACGATGTCCGCAAAAAAGGCTATCCCCAAGTCTTCAATCCGGGAAATTACAACACCCGAGTATCCACAGCAATGGCCGAAACCATTGGCGCCATGGGCGTCAAGCGCGTGGTTGCCTTTGCGGAAAATACCGATTACGGCATCGGCCAAGCCAAATTGATGGGGGAGCTGATCAAGGCCAAGGCACCCCAGGTCGAGTACAAATACGAGACGCTGGACCGGGCTGGCAAGGATTTCACGCCCGCTATCCTCGCCCTGCGAGCGAATCCACCCGACATGGTGGTCAATGTCATGTTGCCGCCGGCCGCTTATATCCTGATGAACCAACTCTATGAACAGGGCGTCGCACCGAGTCCGAAGACCTGGATGTACGACGGCGCCGGTCTGGCCGACTACCCCGATTTTTGGCAAAACGTGAAGAATGCCGGCAAATACATGCTGTCGTTCGGTCTCTATCATCCGCAAATGCCGATGCCGAAAGTGGGGCTGGATGTTTCTGCGGAATATACCAAGCGCACCAAGGGCGAACCCAACCGCTTGATTTTCCAGGCAGCCGATTCGCTGCTCCTGATTGTGGACGCTATCAAAGAAGGAAAGAGTGCTGATCCTGCAACAATCACCAAGACACTCCAGACAATGAAATTCGAGGGCGTTCGCGGGCCTTTCCAATTTTCCCAACAGCCCGGGTTCACTTATCAGCAGTGGGTCGATATTCCGTATGTGAATTACCAGCTCACCGAAGTCAACCAACCGGTGTCCAAAACCAACCTGATCCAGGGCCCGGGTCAACCGCTCAATGTTGGCAAACTGCAAAAGCCCGTCAAATAGAAATGCATCCCGGCTCAGCCCCTTGGGGGTGGGCCGTCTAACCTGATTGGGTTTCCTGTGAGCAACTTGAGTGAATCGCTGGTCGGCTATGCCGATTGGCTAGGCTACGACCATGGCGAAAGGGCTGAGGCATGGGTTCAGCGGCTCGAAGTCAATCGACCGGAATTGGATTATTTCCGCGCACAGCCGCTTCCCTCCTGCCCGGCTTATGTCGCACTACCAGCGCCGATGCCGGTGCCTGACGGAGCGCCGGATCTGGCCCAGCGCATTGCGGTGACACCGCCTGCCGAAGTCCTCGTTGCCCTCGCGCGCGCCAGGGATTTGGCCGGCTGGAATATGTTCACCCGGCTGTCCGACCAAACACCGCAGCATGAACCCGGATTTTTGGGAGGAATGCCAGTGGCCATAAAAGATTTGATGGCCGTCGCTGGCACTCCTCTGAGCGGTGGCAGCGCCGCAGTGGAAGACACGACGGCGCTGCGCGATGCCGAAGTGATTGCAAGGCTGCGGCGAGCCGGTGCGGTGTTTATTGGCGCCACCAATCTGCACGAACTAGCGTACGGCATCACCAGCGACAACCCGCGTTTCGGACGGGTGATGAATCCTGCCGTGCCGGACCGGATTCCCGGCGGATCGAGCGGCGGATCCGCCGCCGCCATTGCCGCCGGCATCGTCCATGCTGCACTCGGAACCGACACTGCGGGTTCGATCAGGGTGCCGGCCGCCTGTTGCGGCATCGTCGGTTTCAAGCCGAGCTACGATGTTTTGCCCAGGGATGGCGTAATGGATCTCGCGCCCTCGCTGGATCATGTCGGTCCGTTGGGACGAACCGTTGCAGATACCGCGGCCCTGTTTGCCGCCATGCTGGACTTGCCGTCGATGCCGGCCTGGCGCTATACCGGCTTGGCGGGGCGCAGGATTGCCCGGCTGACTGGCTACTTCGATCAACCGCTCGACCCGTGTTTACGAGACGCCCTGGCCGAAGCCATGCGGGCGCTCGCGGAGGATGGCGCAGCCTGCTCGGTTACCCAGATCGATGGCATGGACGCTGCGGCTGCTATCCAGTTAAACACGATTTGCGCCGAAGCCAGCGCTAGCCACAACGAGCGCCTACAGCAGCGCGGTGAAGCGCTCGGCGAAGATGTACGGGTGCGGCTCGAGATCGGAAACTTCCTGCCTGGACACTGGTATGTCAAAGCCCAGAAGATGCGGCGCCAACTGGCTGATTACATGGACGCCGCGTTCGGCCAGGCCGACTTTTTGATTTGCCCAACGATGCGCGCGCCGGCGCCACACGTCGGCGCAGCCCGAGTCGATATCGAGGGACGCTCTTATGCGCTGCATACCGCAGTGACACAACTGACGATGCCATTCAACTTGACCGGACACCCTGCCATTTCCATACCATGGAGCCAGACGCAGGACGGCGTCCCGCTCGCCCTGCAGATCATTGGCAGACGTGGCGCGGACTGGCAGGTGCTGGCCGTGGCCGAACGGCTTGAACACCTGTCTCCATGGAGCAAACACCAAACGACCGCTAACAACAATAAGAAGCGCCATGCTGGCACTTGACCTGCTCGTCAACGGCTTGATCTTCGGCTTGTTCTATGCGCTTATGGCGGTTGGATTGGCCATGATTTTTGGCGTATTGAAAGTGGTGAACTTTGCTCATGGCGAGTTCTACATGGTGGGTGCTTATGCATATGTGCTCATTTCGCTGAAACTGGGTGTGTCGCCGTGGATTGCCTTGCCAGCCGCGGCGGCCGTCGGCGCAGCGCTGGGATGGCTGGTCGAGCGCACGTTGATGCGGCCTCTGTACAGCGGTTACGCAAGCTGGAGCATCATGAAGGATGAATACGCAGTTGTCGTCACGTTTGGTCTTTCGCTGCTACTCATCAACCTGGTGGACAAAATCGTCGGCCCCTATCCGGTTCGCGGTCCGGATCTGATCGAAACCAGCCGGTTCGCGATCGGACCCATCATGCTCAACGGTCAAAAGCTGATTGCAGCAGGCATCTCGCTGTCAATACTGACCGGCCTTGCCTGGTTTATCAAGAAGTCACTGTGGGGCAGGCAAATCCAGGCGGTTGCACAAAACCGGCTGGGTGCTTCGCTGGCCGGCATTGACGCCACGCGCACCACCAGCATGATCTTTGCCATCGCCGGCTTGCTCGCAGCATTGTCAGGCGCGCTGCTCGCGCCGGTCATTAATCCTTCCCCGGACGTTGGTGCTTTCCCTGCCATCAAATCCTATGTCATCGTCGTGCTTGGCGGGATGGGTTCGATTTGGGGTGCGATGATCGCTGCCCTATTCCTGGGGGTGTTCGAGGCCTTCTTCGCAGTCTATGTATCCTATGCCTATCGCGACGCATTCGGCTTGCTGCTGCTGATTCTGGTCCTGATATTCCGACCGCAAGGTTTGTTCGGAGAGAAAGGACGTGAAGTATGAGCGCTCGGCGCAATCTCTGGGCCAACCGGCTACGCTCGGATTTTCGGGCAGCGCTCGGCATGCTGGCCGTGCTGGCCTGCGTTCCTTTCTTCGTTACCTCGCCCTATTCGCTCGGCATCGTGATCGTCAGCATGTATTTCGCGATGCTGGCGATGGGATGGAACCTGCTGGCCGGGTTCACCGGTCAGTTCTCGCTTGCGCCAGCCGCATTCGCCATGCTCGGGGCCTACACCACGGGGCTGCTTAATTATCATTGGCAGGCACCGCTTGCGCTGGGCCTTCCGGCCGCAGTGCTCGGCATGGCGCTGGTGGGATGGGCACTGGGACGCCTTATCCTTCGCTTGCGCGGCCCCTACTTATCCCTGACGACGTTGTCGTTCGCCGAGATCGCACGGGTCGTCATCAGCAATTCACACGAATTTACGCGTGGTGACCAGGGCCTGAACGTGCCAACCTTAATGCAGAGCAGGGTCGGCTACTACTATCTTTTTCTCGCGGTTCTGGCATTCACGCTGGTCGGACTCTATCTACTCATGCGCTCAAAGGTAGGACGTTTTTGGCTTGCGATTCGGGACGATTCCATCGGTGCCGAGACCCGCGGCATTGATGTGGTGCGCTATAAAACCCTGGCCTTTGGCCTGTCGTGCGCAATCTGCGGCTTTGCCGGCGCACTCTACGGCACATTCAGCCAGCTTGTCAGTCCTGAACTCGGCCTGCTGCTGCAAACCGGGTTGGTCATTTCGATGGTAGTTATAGGCGGTATCGGCACCCTGACGGGTCCGCTCCTCGGTGCGCTGCTGGTCTATCTTTCGTCAGAATGGCTGAGCGAAATTGGTGGCATACAGCTGATTGTTTTTTCTGCGCTGGTGATTGTCTTCGCGCGTTTTTTCCGTACCGGACTCTGGGGTCTGGTTACCAGCTGGCGCTCGCGCCTGAAGACCACGCCGGACGTAGCGAAGGAGTCGTCATGAGCCTGCTCATGATGAGGGGCCTTTATAAACATTTTGGTGGCGTCACGGCGGTAAACGATGTCAGCTTTGCCGTCGAGGAAGGCGAAATCCTCGGTTTGATCGGACCCAACGGATCGGGAAAGACAACGGTGCTCAACATGCTGTCCGGATTTCTCCAGCCCGACGCCGGCGAAGTCGTGTTTGCAGAAGAAAATGTGACCCGACTCACAACAGTTGAACTGGCCCGACGCGGCTTGTTGCGCATGTTCCAGATGACGCGGGTTTTCGGACGCATTACGACACTTGACAATATGCTGGTGGCGGGAATGGCAATGGGGTTGACCGAAAAAGAGACCAACCAGCGCGCACAGGCGCTACTCGAAGAACTGACTCTGACCCATGTCCAGTATCTCGATGCGGGTCAGTTATCGGGTGGTCAGCGCAAGCTGCTTGAGTTTGGCATGTGCTTCATCAAGCCGCCAAGAATGGCGCTGCTCGATGAACCCTTTGCGGCCGTCCATCCAGTGATGCGGGAAGCCATGGCCAACTTCATCCGGCGCCGCCATACGATGGGCCAGACCTTTGTTCTGGTCAGCCACGACATGCCAATCGTGGTCGAGTTATGCCAACGCGCGGTGTGCATGAATGCTGGCAAGGTCATTGCTGTTGGCCCGACCCGCAGCGTGCTGGAAAGCACTCCGGTTATCGAGGCTTATCTTGGGAGTTCCAGCCATGCCTGAATTGCTGTTAAACGTCGAGAATGTGACGGCAGGCTATGCGCAGGACATCGATGTGTTGCGCGATGTTTCGCTGCAGGTCCATGCCGGCAAAGTCAGCGGATTGATAGGCTTGAACGGTGCAGGAAAATCGACGGTTGTCAAAACTATCTGCGGATTTTTAAGCCCGAAAGCCGGACAGGTCAGCTTCATGGGCAAACCTATTTCGGGGGTCGCTCCACACCAGTTGATCGATCTCGGCATCTGCTGTATCCCGCAGGAGTCCAGCCTGTTTCCATATCTGACGGTTGAGGAAAACCTCCTGCTGCCATTACAGGGGCGGAGGAAAAAATTTGGCGGTGTCATTGCGCAGCGCTTTGAGGAAGTGCTGGTAGCCTTCCCTGCGGTTCGCGAGAAGCGCAGGGCGCAAGCCGGCGACTTGTCTGGCGGCCAGCAGAAACAGGTAGAGTTTGCGAAAGCCTGGCTGCAGCAGCCACGAATGTGCCTGATCGACGAACCGAGCATCGGGCTGTCGCCGATCATGGCCGAAGAAGTATTCTCCTGGATCGAGAAATTTACCCAGTCCGGCATGGGAATTTTATTGATCGACCATAACGTCAGGCGCGTCGTGCGCATGTCTGATCACGTTCAGGTGCTGAGCCTTGGTCGTATTACAGCGGCGGGCAAGAAGGAAGCATTCCAAGGCGATCTGCATGAACAGGTGAAGCAGTGGTTGGGTCTGAATTTTTGATGCGGCGTATCGCATACCAAAGTGTCACGGCGAGAAACTTTACCCGCTTCGGACTGGTGATCGACGCCAAGGGCGCTACGCCAGAACTCATCAACGAGGGCACTACAAAACGATTTTCGGATCTGGCCTCGTTCGATCCGGGTGTCCAGGCCGCCAGCCCGGCGATAGGAATTTACCTTGCAAATGCACGCACCTTTCCACGGAGAATTACAAAGCTCGAACGCCATC
>JADGRK010000362.1 GCA_017880985.1 Rhodoferax sp.
CTGATGGTTTCGTGTATCTGCTGCGACTGTTCCTGCCAGTAGGTGGCGCGCTCGGCCAAGCCCAACTGGGTGGCGATGCGGGCCAGCCGGTCGCATGCGACCCAGCACATCACCGCCGAGAAGGTGTGCACGCGCGCGCTGCCGCGCAGTTCCCACAGACCCGCGTCCGGCTGGTCATGGCAGCGCCAGGCCTGCTCACCCAGCGGTTCAAGATGCCGGAACAAGGCCTCGTCGCCGCGCCGGGTCAGGCGCTGGTCAAAGAAAATGTGGGTCGCGGCAAGAATCGCCGAGCCATAGACGTCGTGCTGCACCTGGCGGTAGGCCAGGTTACCCACCCGCACTGGCCCCATACCACGGTAACCGTCGAGTGCGCTGACTTCGCGCTCATCGAGTTGGGCCCGGCCATCAATGCCATACACCGGCTGCAGTGGTGCGCCGGCGTTATTGGCAGCGATGTTGATGATGTAGCTGAGGTAGCGCTCCATGGTGCGGGTGGCACCCAGCCGGTTCAGGGCGTTGACCACAAAATAGCCGTCCCGCAGCCAGCAGAAGCGGTAGTCCCAGTTGCGGCTGCTGCCAGCGGCTTCGGGGATCGAAGTGGTGACCGCCGCCACGATGGCGCCGGTATCATCAAAGGCGTTGAGCTTGAGCGTGATGGCCGCGCGGATCACGGCGGCCTGCCACTCAAAGGGAATCGCCAGGTTGCGCACCCAGTCACGCCAGTATTGCGTGGTTTCCTCCAAAAAGCGGCGCCCAACCTCGCTTGCGGCCTCGTTGACAGTTTCGTCCGCGCCCAGCAGCAGCGTGATGGTGTCCTCCAGAAAAAACGAGGTTTCCTGCATGATGGCGGTCAGCGACGCGTCGGTAGTCAGGCGCAGCGTCAGCGTCGGGGCCACGTAGCGGATGTGGTGGCTGCCCCACGTCGTGCTGGGGCGGGACGCGCCGTCGTCGCAGGCGGGGCGCAGGCGCAGGGTCACGCGCGGGCTGCCCGAGAGTCGGCGGATGCGTCTCACCAGCATCATGGGGCGAAATGTGCGGCCGTGCTGACCAAAGCGGGGCGCGAAATCGGCCACCTCGATCGCACCGCCCTGCTGGTCGTACAGACGCGTCAGAAGAATTGCGGTGTTTTCCAGATAGTGCTGCTCGGTGCGTTCGCAATCAACCAGTTCGACAGAGAAAAACCCATAGTCGTCGGACTTTTTCAGCAGGCTGCAGAACACCGGGTCGCCATCCAGGCGGGGGAAGCAGCCCCAGGTGATGTTGGCGCGCCCATCAATTAGCGCGCCAATGTTGCAGTTGCCAATCAGGGCCAGATCAAGTGTTTTCATAAATCTTCTTTCATGGCGCTGCCCAGCCACTGGTGCACTGCCGCCACGTTGGGCAGGCGATAACGCGCGCAACTGGGGCCACGGTCAACCTTGATCGACACCCCGTCGAGCCGGTTGACCTCCGCGAAGCCGTGCTCATCGTTTTGGTCGTCGCCGATGAATACCGGACGGCGACCGATGAATGGCGCCTCTGCCAGAAATTCAGTCACCGCGGTGCCCTTGTCGATGCCAGCGGGTTTGATTTCCACCACGCGCTTGCCACGCTGCAATTCCAGGTTTTCACCGGTTGAGTTGGCGGAATTGACCAGGCGGCGCATGAGCTGATGCGCGAAAGCGGCCAGCGTGGGGGCTTTTCGGTAGTGCAATGCCAGCGTCAGCCCCTTGTCTTCCAGAAACAGACCCGGATGACGCACCAGCACCGGTATCAGCGCCTCCTTGATGGCGCACTTGGCAGTCGGTGCCGCCGCATGAATCCACAATCGCCCGGTGCTGTCGCGCCGCTCCAGCCCGTGCAGCCCGGCCATCGGGAGTTGCGCCAGGCCAGTGCGGCTTTGCAGATCCGAGATCATGCGCCCGCTGACCAAAGCCAGCGCGCCGCCCGTGGCGCGGTGCAGATTGGCGATCAGGTCGAGCAGCGTCTGGTCCACCACGACCCCCTGCGGCGTGTCGGCAATGTTGATCAGAGTGCCATCGACATCGAGAAAATAGGCCCAATTCAAGCTGGGCGCGGGAGGCACACCGGGGCGGGTTCTTTTCATCAGGTCAAGGTGTCTGGTTTATCGGTCAGGTGGCTGTGCCGACGTTGGGTGGCGGCATCGAGCAGCATGCGTCCAGCCCAGCGGAACACATTGAATTCGGCCACCAGGCCGCGCATCAAGCGCATGCGGTCGCGCTGTTCCATATCGGGCATGCTCAAAGCCAGGTGCAGGGCGGCCGCGCACTGGTCGGCATCGTAAGGGTTGACAATCAAGGCTTCTGGCAATTCACGAGCGGCACCGGTGAACTCGGACAGGATCAGCACGCCGCGTTCGTCGTCGCGGGCGGCGACGAATTCCTTGGCGACCAGGTTCATGCCATCGTGCAGACTGCTGATAAAACACAGATCTGCGGCACGGAAATACTCATACACCTGAGGCGGTGCGTGTTGTTCGACTTTCAGCACAAGGGGGGCCGGTCCCCGGCGATCAAAGCGCGCATTGATGCGTGCAGCCAGGGTGCGCACCTGGGCCTCGTGGTGCTGGTACTCGTCGATGCCAGAGCGCGTCGGCGCGGCAATCTGGACAAAGGTGAAGCGGCCGATCCAGTCCGGGTTCAGCTCCAACAAACGTTCAATCGCCCGAAAGCGCTCCAGAATGCCTTTGGTGTAATCCAGCCGGTCAACGCCGATGCCGAGCTTGTGTTCGGGCGGCAGGTCGTTCAGTTGGCGAATATCGCGGCGACAGTCTGACACACTTTTTTGCAGTAGTTCCGGGTCTGGTGGCCAGGCAATGGAAATAGGGTAGCGCCGCACTGCCGTCAGTTTGCCTCCGAAGGACACGTTGAAAGACTCCCGGTCCACCCGCGCCTCCAGGAATCGATCGACCGTATCAACAAAATTGTTGCAGTGGGACTGGGTGTGAAAGCCCATGATGCTGCTGCCCAGCATCCCGGCTAATATTTCTTCGCGCCACGGGCAAATGGCAAACGACTCGGGGTTAGGCCACGGGATGTGCCAGAAACTGATGATGGTGGCCTCGGGCAGTTCGTCGTGGATCATCTTGGGCAATAGCGCAAAGTGGTAGTCCTGCACCAGCACAATCGGGTTCTTGGTTTTGGACTCGCTGATTACCGCTTTGGCAAACTTGCGGTTGACGGCCAGGTACTGTGCCCAGTCG
>JADGRK010000363.1 GCA_017880985.1 Rhodoferax sp.
CCGGTGGACTGGAAGGGCGACATCGTGTCCAGCATTGAGCATATCCCGACGCGCAATACCGCCACGGTGTTGAGAGCCGTTGACAACAGGTCGGATTTGCTCAAAGCCAGCACAATGCTTGAGGAAGCTGCGCTGGACAAATACACATTCACCCGCGACGCCTATCTGCAACGCCGCCGCAGTGTCATTTTTGAAGGCAATCCGCCCGATGAAGATGGCGTGGACAAATTGTCCGTGCAACCAGATCCGGCGCCAGCGCCGGCTGACGCCTTAACTCCGGTCAACAATAATTCCGGACTTCCCCTAGATCAGAAAGCCATACCATGAATGCTCGTTTTTTAAGGCACCTGTTGACCGTGCTCCTGGTCTGCGGTTCAAGCTTGCTTGCCCTGCCGGTGAGGGCGGCCGATGAAGCCCCAGACGCTTTGATCAAGCGCCTGTCCACCGATGTGCTCGACAACATCAAGGCCGACAAATCGATCCAGGCTGGCGATTATTCGCGGATTGTCGCGCTGGTGGACAGCAAGATCATGCCAAATGTGGATTTTCAGCGCATGACTTCTGCCGCCGTTGGACCAGCCTGGCGCAAGGCCAGCCCGGAGCAGCAAAAGCGCTTGCAGGATGAATTCAAGATATTGCTGGTGCGCAGTTATGCCGGTGCCTTGACCCAGGTCAGTGACCAAACCATTATGGTCAGGCCCATGCGTGCTGCCGTGGAAGACAAAGAGGTGGTGGTCCGTACCGAGATCAAAGGCCGGGGTGACGCCATTCAACTCGATTACCGGCTGGAAAAAACCCCCGGTGCAGGGACCGGCTGGAAAATTTATAACCTGAACGTGCTGGGTGTCTGGCTGGTGGAAACCTACCGTAGCCAGTTTGCCGAGGAGATCAATGCCAAGGGCATTGACGGCTTGATTGCGACCCTGGCCGAGCGCAATAAGGCCAATGCCAAGAAGGGCTGAACGTGCTGGTCCTGCCGCAAGAGTTGACACAATCCCAGGCCAGCGCCTGCTTGACGCTGCTGCTACAAGGCTTGCGCGCCCAGTCCAGTCCGGAGGTGGTGGTGGACGCTACCGCCTTGAGTCGTTTTGATTCGGCGGCGCTGGCTGTGTTGCTTGAATTCCGACGCGAAACCCTGGCCGCAGGGAAACGCTTGCGGGTTCGGGGCATGCCCCGGCGACTAGCTGATTTGGCGACGCTGTACGGTATTGGCGAGTTGCTGCTGTCTGACCCCCTGCCACCCGTAAGATAGTGCTTTCTCATGTCCGCCATTTCCTTCCAGTCTGTCTCTAAAACTTATCCCTCCCCACGCGGACCCAAAGGCAGCACTTTTCTGGCGCTTGATCGTGTCAGCCTTGAGATTGAAGAGGGCGAGTTCTTTGGCTTGTTGGGACCCAATGGCGCCGGCAAGACCACCATGATCAGTATCTTGGCAGGGCTCACGCGTGCCAATTCAGGCCAGGTCTCCGTGCTCGGACATGACGTTCAGGTCGATTTCGCCCAGGCGCGACGTAGTCTGGGGGTGGTGCCACAGGAGTTGGTGTTTGACCCGTTTTTCAACGTGCGTGAAGCGCTGCGTTTCCAGTCGGGTTACTTTGGCATCAAGCACAACGATGCCTGGATTGATGAGTTGCTGAGTAGCCTGGGGCTGGCTGACAAAGCCGATGCCAATATGCGGGCGCTCTCTGGCGGCATGAAGCGCCGTGTGCTGGTGGCGCAGGCGCTGGTGCATAAGCCGCCGGTGATCGTGCTTGATGAACCGACCGCTGGCGTGGATGTGGAATTGCGCCAGACCCTGTGGCAATTCATTGCCAAGCTCAACAAGCAGGGTCACACGGTTTTGCTGACCACCCACTACCTGGAAGAGGCTGAAGCGTTGTGCGGGCGCATTGCCATGCTCAAGTCTGGGCGTGTGGTCGCGCTCGACAGCACCAGCGCGTTGCTGAAGTCGGCCTCAAGCAACCTGTTGCGCTTCAAAATTGACAGCGAACTGCCAAAAGCATTGGCCGACAAGGCCCGTGTCACCGGACGTATCGTGCAGTTTCCGGCGCACGATGCGCTGGAGGTTGAACAGTATCTGACGGCGGTGCGGGAGGCCGGCCTGGTGGCGCGCGATGTGGAAATCCGCAAAGCCGATCTGGAAGACGTTTTTCTGGGCGTGATGAACAAGAACAGCGGATCGGCAGACATGGAAGCCGGGCAATTTTCCGACCGGTCGCCCCCAGGAAAATTGGCCCCCTCGGGGGGTAGCGCAGTAGGCGAAGCGACAAGCGGGGAGGCAATATCTTGAGCGGCTGGCAAACCCTTTTGTACAAGGAAATACTGCGTTTCTGGAAGGTGGCTTTCCAGACCGTGGCCGGTCCAGTGCTGACCGCCATGCTCTACCTGCTGATCTTCGGGCAAGCACTGGAGTCGCATGTCAAGGTCTATGACCGGATCAGCTACACCGCGTTTCTGGTGCCGGGACTGGCGATGATGAGTTTGCTGCAAAATGCGTTTGCCAACAGTTCTTCATCTTTGATCATGAGCAAGGTCATGGGCAATCTGGTGTTCTTGCTGCTCACGCCGCTCTCCACCATCAACTGGTTTGTGGCTTATGTCGGCGCGGCTGTGATTCGGGGCCTGGTCGTCAGTCTGGGCGTGTTCGCGGTATCTGCCTTGTTTACCGAGCTCAGTTTTGTGGCACCGCTATGGATCATTGCCTTTGCCGTGATGGGAGCCACTCTGATGGGTGCCCTGGGGCTGATCGCCGGTTTGTGGGCAGAAAAATTCGACCAGTTGGCCGCCTTTCAAAACTTTGTTGTGATGCCCATGACTTTCTTGAGTGGGGTGTTCTATTCAATTCATTCGCTGCCCCCGTTTTGGCAAACCGTCAGCCACCTGAACCCGTTTTTCTACATGATTGATGGCTTTCGTTATGGTTTTTTTGGTGTCAGCGATGTATCACCCTGGTTAAGCCTGGCTGTCGTCGCCACGGCGATGATTTTGGTGAGCACGATTGCGCTGGCGTTGTTGCGCGCGGGCTACAAAATTCGGGGCTGATTTCTTTCCTTTTTTGAAATGTTGACATGACTGCAGACCAGATCAAAGACATGATTGCCGCCGGCATGATGTGCGAGCACATTGAACTCAAAGGCGATGGCCAGCACTGGTATGCCACCATTGTGTCGAGCGAATTTGAGGGCCAGCGCGCGAT
>JADGRK010000364.1 GCA_017880985.1 Rhodoferax sp.
CGCCTCACGCTCATTCGCCACCTGCTCGACCACATTCCTGACCGCAAGGTCGTTGAGACCCTGGTTAATTTTCCTCCGCTGGGCCATGAGCCCTTGCGCGAGAAGTTTGGCACTCCTCTGGAACCGCTCAAGACCAGGGGTAAGGGGATTACTTTATCAGTAGCACGTCGACTCAGGGGCCGGGGCAAGCACTAATTCATTAAGCGACTTCAGAATGGAAGGAAATTGGACTGCCACTTAGCGGGTACTTGTGACCGTCGGCTCCCGCTGCGCTGCCGACGGACAACGCCGAAAACTGATCGTCACCCTCGAATGACTGGTTCCGAGTTTTGGGGCCGGGAAAATGACGAAATTGGAACCGCGACGGCAATGACCGGTTACGGGAAATCGGGTCAACCTCACGCTTCTACTCGACCGTCCGGTTACGCTGCACTGCTGACCACCGCCGGACTCTCTCCAATGCCTGTTCTGACCGCCAGGCATGAGGCAACGACGGTCCGGTATGTGGCAGGCCATGGAACAGCCAAATAGCAGATCAGCCAAGACCGCGGCTATACCGAAACCTCATCAGAAATCCGGTTGGATTTGGCTACGAGGAAGATGACAAATGTCTCTATACGACAACCAGTTGGTTTCGGTACAGACCACTTTGTGAAGTTGACTCTCGCCACAGCTGAAGTTCAGTCTGCCAATCAAGACTGAGTCAGTTGTTTCGCTCCAAATGATCAAAAGCTGCGAGAACGTAGTTCAGATGACTTTTGCGATCATTCCGTTTGGGGAAAAGGCGGCTTCAAGCAGACGTGGCATGACCACGCCAGCAGCGCCCCGGAGTGACCAGTTGCAGTCGTCATCCAATTGGGTGCCCGCCGGGTTGACCTGTACCACCATGGCGCCAGCTTGTTTCGCCAGCGCCGGTATGCGTGCTGCTGGCTGAACGATGCCGGAGGTGCCGATGGAGAACAGCATGTCGCACTCTCTGGCGGCGGCGAATGCTGACTCCAGAACTGTTTCGGGCAGGTTTTCACCAAACCAGACGACACCAGGGCGTATTGAGCCGCCGCAATATGTGCAAAGCGGAGGCCTCAGCCGGCGCCCGCCCTCGGGTTCTTCCGGGATCCCCTGCGCCAAGGTGTGAACACAGCCACAGGAAAAGCATCGCGGGGAGTGCAGGCTGCCGTGGAGATGCAACACATCGGTACTACCCGCGCGTTCATGCAGATCGTCCACGTTTTGCGTCACGACGGTGAGCTTGGGTACGTGCTGCGCCAATTCAGCGATGGCGAGATGGGCAGGGTTGGGCTGTGAGCGCAGCACCTTCATACGCCGCCACTCGTACCAGCCCCAGACGAGTTCCTTGTCTTTGCGAAAGGCCTCGGGTGTGGCCAGACTCTCGGCATCGAAAAGCTCCCACAAGCCGGTAAGGGCATCGCGAAAGGTCGGGATGCCACTTTCGGCGGAAACCCCAGCGCCAGTGAAAACGACGACGTGCTTTGCCTTCTGGAGGGTAACGACCAATTCCGGGGGGATTGTGCTGGTGGAGTTCGAGTTCATGGAGATAGGCGATTTGTGGTGACCCTCGCAGTTTCGTCGCCTGCGCATCGGTATGTGTCGTATTTCGTTACCTTCATCTGCAAGCCCCACCGTGCGTCTATCTCACATTGCTTGGAACGGCGATAGGTAGTGCCACTTGATTATCAAATGGTAGTCCCCAATTCAATTGCATGGACATCACCAAGACAGGAATCATTCAAGGGGATATGAGGGTCATTCGCGTGCTGGCGGGTTTGCTTGAGCGGTTGGAGCGCAGCAATGAGCCATTCGACGCTGAGCAATACCGTTCAGTCGTTAAGCGCTTGGCCGACGTCCTGGCTAACGCCAAATCCGGTGAAGCTCTAGCAGCATTGTTGGATGCACATCCTGGCGCGTCCCAAGTCTATGAGAACATCAATTACCAATACGCTGGGTTGTGCCGCTCGGCACTAGACCCTGCGCTTGACGCCGAAAACGAGGTCAGGCAATTGATAGACCGGGTCAAGTGCACAGCTTGCTGATCGAAACTGTCCGTTTTGTTCGTGCAGAACCTGCAGGCACTCAGCTACCGGGCGGTGAATTGGTAACGTGGACGGCCTATGACCGGCGGCTATCGGGCGGATAAGATGTTCATCTTTCGACATTTAAATCACACCTATGGCCTGGGACTATCCAAACCCCTTCACTTTGCCCGCTGTGCCTCAGGTCGATGACATTGATGGTCTCAATCACACCAACAATGCGGTGTACGTTCAATGGTGCGAGAAGATCGGTTGGGCACATTCAGAAGCACTCGGCCTGAGCTTGGCTGACTATCAGCGTCTGGATCGCGCGATGGCGATTCGTCGAGGTGAATATGACTATATTCTGCCTACGGCACACAATGACAAACTCACCCTCGCCACATGGCTAACTTCCTGCGACGGTAAATTGACAATGGAGCGCCGGTTTCAGCTGATCCGCGACAGAGACCAGGCAACCGTCTTGCGCGGCCGCTGGGAACTGGTGTGCATTGAGCTGAGCAGCGGACGAGCGCGTCGAATACCGTCGCAGTTTTCTCAGGTCTACTTGGCAGCCATGGTTGGCCCTGCGATTACAAATGTTGGCTCCCTTCAGGTTGGTAACAGTGATCGCCAGCAATCTGACGTCAAAGAGGCGGTTTCCCTGCGTTGAGCACTTGTCTTTTCACTGACTGTTGAATCCGCAATGGAGAGCGGTCCTTCAAAAGCTATGATTCAAGAAAGTGGAGGCTTAGAAAGATGGTTGCACAAAATTTGACCCCTGAAACTCGCGTTGCGGTACTGGTCGATTGTGACAACACGACTCCAGAGATCCTTGAACATGCACTCCGACCGGTTTGAGTTGCATTCTGTCATCCCTCGTCTCAAGCGGAGCTGCTGACTGTTGGCGAACTGTCGCGCGGAAAGGGGTGGCTCTGCAATTCGCCAGCCGGAAACGCCCGCATGAACGCCATGCTGCACTCTGCGGGGGCATCCAGCCAGTCCTGATACCTCTCAGGCGGCAAGATGACCACCATGCGCTTCTCATCAGTTGTCTTGTGAAAAAGCCGCATCAGCGGGTGATCATCGGCGTTGATGGTCAGCATGGTGTAGCTGTGGATCACCTCGCCCTTGGGTGACTTCCACCACGACCACAACCCGGCA
>JADGRK010000365.1 GCA_017880985.1 Rhodoferax sp.
GGCGAACTGATTTCGCGCCCTTACATTGAGATCACACTGAATCTGCTGGCGCGTTTTGGTATTCAAGTTTTACGCGATGGTTGGCAGCGCTTCACCATTCCAGCGGGCAGTCAGTTCCAATCGCCCGGCACACTGCAGGTTGAAGCTGATGCCTCATCCGCTAGTTATTTTATAGCTGCCGGCACAATAGCAGCGGGCTCTAGAGGCAAAACAAGCTTAAGGATTGAGGGTGTGGGGGCAGACTCGATTCAAGGCGATATCCGCTTTTTAGAGGCCGCACAAATGATGGGCGCGCAGGTCACAAGCGGCCCCAACTGGCTGGAAGTTTGGCGCGGTGCCTGGCCACTCAAAGCCATTGATCTGGACTGCAACCAGATCCCGGATGCCGCCATGACACTGGCCGTGATGGCTTTATATGCCCAAGGCACGACCACGCTGCGCAACATTGCCAGTTGGCGCGTCAAGGAGACCGACCGTATTGCGGCCATGGCCAGTGAGCTGCGCAAGCTCGGTGCCAGGGTGGAGGAAGGCTTGGATTTCATTCGCATCACGCCGCCTGCGAACCCTGGCGACTGGCACCCGGCCTGCATCCACACCTATGATGATCACCGCATCGCCATGTGTTTTTCACTGGCGGCTTTCAACCCGGCGGGTCTGCCCATACGCATTGAAGATCCCAAGTGCGTCGCCAAGACATTCCCCGACTATTTCGAAGCCTTGTTTTCGGTCGTCACAACATCCGCCAATGCCATTCCGGTGATTTGCATCGATGGCCCCAGCGCATCCGGCAAAGGCACACTGGCGATGATGCTGGCCGATGCGCTAGGCTACCATTTTCTCGACTCCGGCGCGCTTTACCGCATCACGGCGCTGGCGGCGATGCAGGCGGGTCTGGCACTGGACGCCTTGCACGAGCAGGCG
This sequence comes from Rhodoferax sp., assembly GCA_017880985.1. Lineage (GTDB taxonomy): Bacteria > Pseudomonadota > Gammaproteobacteria > Burkholderiales > Burkholderiaceae_C > Rhodoferax. The sequence goes on from JADGRK010000365.1 coordinate 922, forward strand.
ATCGCCAACCTGGCCGCCGACCTGTCGATCGACTTCACCCGAGGACAAGTACTGCTCAACGGCACTGACGTGACGGCTGAGATCCGCACCGAAGAGACCGGTACGCACGCGTCCAAAGTCTCTGCGCTACCCAAAGTACGACGGGCACTGATTGACCTGCAACACAGTTTTCGGCAACTGCCTGGTCTGGTCGCCGACGGGCGCGACATGGGCACGGTCATCTTCCCCGATGCCGCGCTCAAGGTGTTTTTGACCGCGAACACTGAACAACGCGCCGAGCGACGCTATAAACAATTGATTTCAAAGGGAATTTCAGCTACACTTGCAGGTCTTCACGCTGATCTGGAAGCACGCGACGCCAGGGATTCATCCCGCAGCGTTGCACCTCTCAGGCCGGCGCAAGATGCCCGGTTGCTGGACAACTCGGATTTGACGATTGAAGAATCGCTCGATCTGGTATTGGACTGGTGGCAAGGCAAACAACCGTTCAGAGCAATCTGAAAGGAACCGGCCCCCGCAAGCCTTCTCGCGCTGCATTGGCGCACTGCTTACGGGGTTCAATAAACTAACCCCGCGGTTTATCCGCATCAAAAATGTCCGAATCTTTTGCCGCCCTGTTTGAAGAGTCCTTGACACGCACTGAAATGCGCCCAGGCGAAGTGATCACTGCTGAAGTGGTTCGTATCGAGCACAGCTTTGTGGTTGTCAACGCTGGCCTGAAATCTGAAGCCTACGTGCCGCTCGAAGAATTCAAGAGTGACAAAGGCGAAATCGAAGTCCAGGTTGGCGACTTCGTGTCCGTGGCTATTGGCTCCATCGAAAACGGCTATGGCGACACCATTTTGAGCCGCGACACCGCCAAGCGTCTGGCTTCCTGGATGAGCCTGGAAAAAGCCCTGGAAACCGGCGAATTCGTCACCGGCGTTACCAGCGGCAAGGTCAAGGGCGGCCTGACGGTGCTGGTCAACGGCATTCGTGCCTTCCTGCCCGGCTCGCTGGTCGATACCCGTCCGACCAAGGACTTGTCTCCGTACGAAAACAAGACGCTGCAATTCAAGGTCATCAAGCTCGACCGCAAGCGCAACAACGTCGTGCTGTCACACCGCGCGGTGGTCGAAGCCAGCATGGGCGAAGAACGCGCCAAGCTGATGAACACGCTCAAGGAAGGTGCCATTGTTCAAGGCGTGGTCAAGAACATCACTGAATACGGCGCGTTTGTCGATCTCGGCGGCATCGACGGCCTGCTGCACATCACCGACATGGCCTGGCGCCGCGTGCGTCACCCGAGCGAAGTAGTTACCGCTGGTCAAGAAATCACGGCCAAGATTCTCAAGTTTGATACCGAGAAGAACCGCGTGTCGCTCGGTCTCAAGCAATTGGGCGACGATCCCTGGATGGGCGTCAACCGCCGCTACCCGCAAGGCACCCGCATGTTCGGCAAGATCACCAACATCGCCGACTACGGCGCGTTTGTGGAACTCGAACCCGGCATCGAAGGCCTGGTCCACGTGTCCGAGATGGACTGGACCAACAAGAACATTGCACCAGCCAAGATCGTTGCCCTGGGTGATGAAGTCGAAGTCATGGTGCTGGAGATCGACGAAGACAAGCGCCGCATCTCCCTGGGCATGAAGCAATGCAAGGCCAACCCATGGCAAGAGTTTGCTCAAAACACCAAGCGCGGCGACCGCGTCAAGGGCCCGATCAAGTCGATCACCGACTTCGGCGTGTTTGTCGGTCTGGCCGCTGGCATCGACGGTCTGGTGCACCTGTCTGACCTGTCATGGAACGAAACCGGCGAAGCCGCTGTGCGCGAATACAAAAAGGGTCAGGAAGTCGAAGCCCTGGTGTTGGCCGTGGATGTGGACCGTGAGCGCATCTCGCTGGGTATCAAGCAGCTCGATTCCGATCCGTTCACCACTTTCGCCACCATCAACGACAAGGGTCAAGTGGTCACCGGCAAGGTCAAGACGGTGGATGCCAAGGGCGCTGAAATCGATCTCGGCGACGACATCATCGGCTACCTGCGCGCCAGCGAAATCTCCCGCGACCGCGTGGAAGATGCCCGCAACGTGCTCAAGGAAGGCGACGAAGTCACGGCTGTGGTGGTCAATGTGGATCGCAAGACCCGCAACATCCAGCTGTCTATCAAGGCCAAGGATGCGGCTGATCAAAACGAAGCCATGGCCACTTTGAGCCAGTCCTCTGCCCGCGAAAACGCTGGCACGACCAGTCTGGGCGCTTTGCTGCGCGCCAAGCTGGACA
>JADGRK010000050.1 GCA_017880985.1 Rhodoferax sp.
AATGTCAAAAACCTGACGCAAGTAAGCTAGGTATTTCTCGTCCTCACACATGTCCTTGGCCGGTGAGTCGCTGAGTTTGGCCACCGGCTGGCCGTTGCAACGCACCATCTTGATGACGATTTGCAGCGGCTCATAACCGAGGTCGTTGGTCAGGTTGGTGCCGATGCCAAAAGCCAGTTGGCAGCGGCCCCGGAATTGTTGGTAGAGCTCGACGATGCGCGGCACCGTGAGGCTGTCGCTGAAGATCAGGGTCTTGGTGCGCGGATCAACCCGGTGGTGCTGGTAGTGATCAATCATGCGTTCGCCCCACGCAAACGGATCGCCGCTGTCGTGGCGCGCGCCGTCAAACAGCTTGCAAAAATACAGGTCGAAGTCGCGCAGAAAAGCGCTCATGCCATAGACATCGCTGAGCGCAATGCCGAGGTCGCCGCGGTATTCTCTGGCCCACGATTCAAAACCAAAAATCTGGCTGTCGCGCAAGCGTGGGCCCAGCGCCTGGCAGGCTTGCAGAAATTCATGCGCCATGGTGCCCAAGGGGGTCAAGCCCAGCTTCATGGCAAACAGCACGTTGCTGGTGCCCGCCAACTGGCCCGCTACGCCGGAGTCATGCCCGGGGCTCTGCGCCGTGCCCAGGCGTGCCACCAGCACACGCAAGACTTCTTCATGCCAGGCCACCGAAAAACGCCGCCGGGTGCCGTAATCGGCAATTTTCAGATCGGTCAAACCCGCTGCGCGGAGCTCGCTGATCTTGACGTCGAGCCGCTGGCGTCCTGCCATCAGGTCGGGCAGCTTTTGCGTATTGCGAAAATAAACCTCGTTGACGATGGCCAGCACCGGGATCTCAAACAATATGGTGTGCAGCCAGGGTCCACGGATCGTGATGTCAATCTCACCGTCGGGCAGCGCGTTGACGCTGATGTATTTCTCGTTGAGCTTGAACAAACCCAGAAAATCCACAAAATCGCTCTTGATAAAGCGCAGCGATTGCAGATAGGTGAGCTCGGCGTCCTGAAAATGCAAACTGCACAAGGCGCAGATTTCGGCGCGAATCTCGCTCACGTAGGGCGCCAGCGGGCGCAGCACCTGGCCGCTGGCCGACTCCAGGCCGGGGTTGCGACACTTGAACTTGTACTCCACCTGGGCGCCCGGAAACTGGTGCAGCACCGCCTGCATCATGGTGAACTTGTATAAGTCGGTATCGAGCAGGCTGGTGATGATCATGGTTGAACTTTAAGGTTGAAATTGCCCGGCGGCCAGCGTAATTACCCTCGATGCGGACCCGACCAACAGGCTGTTTTGCTCAGCGACCAGCATCGGCATGCCCTGCACCTGAAGCGAGAGCAGCGCCGCCACGATACGCTCAATCAACACCGGCGCAATGCCTTCGCACGGCTCATCGAGCAGCAGCAGCCTGGGAGACGTCATGAGCGTGCGGGCAATCGCCAGCATTTGCTGCTCGCCACCACTCATCTCGCTGGCACGCCGGCGCAGCATCGGCTTGAGCGCCGGAAACAGGTCCAGCACGCGCGCTTCACTGAAATCGAAGCCGTGCCGCAACCCGGCTTGCCCCTGGTTGGCAAGTGTAATCGGGCCGCCATTCGGCTGACGCGCTGCCAGGCGCAGGTTCTCTTGCACGCTCAAAGCGGTAAACAGACGGCGATCTTCGGCCACGTAGCCCAGGCCAAGTTGTGCCCTAAGATACGGCTCCCAATCTGAAACGCTCTTATTTTGATAGCTTATTATGCCCGTTGCACGGGGGCTGAGGCCCATAATCGCTTGTAACAACGTCGATTTGCCAGCGCCATTGAGCCCCTGCAACACCACCAGTTCACCCGAAGCCACCTGCAACGACACGTCAAACAAGGCCTGCGCCGCGCCGTACCAGACACTGAGATTCTGGACTGACAGGACAGGCTGCGCTCCCGCCGTTCGGACCGAGCCTGTTGAAGTCGTCGCAGCCGCTTCGACAAGTCCGGTCCTGAGCGTGTCGAAGGGCTTAGCGCGAACGGCGTCGTGGGAACCCCCAAGATAACGGGTGCGCACCATGTCATTCTGCGCAATCTCATGCGGCGAACCCTGCGCGGCAAGTTGACCGTCAATCAACACCAGCACCCGATCGGCCACACCAAAGACGGCGTCCATGTTGTGCTCGGTATAAAGCACGGCCAAGCCAGCGCCAGGATCAGCCACGCCAGCGCCACCCGTTGCCACCGGGTCATGCGCCAGCGACTTCACCAACGTCATCAGATCAGCGCGCTCAGAGCCAGTCAGACCGGCGGCCGGCTCATCAAGCAGCAGCAGCCGCGCAGCCGCCGCCAGGGGCGCCCGGCTGATGCCCGCCAGAGCCAGTGCCAGCTCCAGTCGCTTCCTGGCACCGTACGGCAAGCCCAGCACATCGGCGTGCGCAAGATGCTGCAGACCGACCTGCGCCAGCAGCGCCAGCGCCGCCTCGATCTGCACCGTATCAAGCACATTCCAGGCTGCCAGTCCGCGTGGCGCTTGCAGCAGCAGCTGCACATTTTGTAGCACGGTAAGGGCTTGAAAAGTCTGCGCCACCTGAAACGTACGCGCCACCCCGCGATTGAGCCGTTGCGCAGGACTTAAATCGTCAATGCGTGCACCGGCCCACCAGACTTCGCCCGCGCTGGCGCGCTGCTGCCCGGCAATGCAGGCAAAAGTCGTCGATTTGCCCGCGCCATTGGGACCGATCAACGCGACGCACTCGCCAACACCGACTTCAAAGCTCACACCTCGCACCGCCTGCACCGCGTCAAAGTGCTTCGCCAGGTCTTTCACTTGCAGTGTCATGCTGCCCGCTTCCCGGCCAGCAGCCCCAACAGACCCGACGGGCGCAGCACCATGATCAGCATTACAAACAGGCCCAAGGCACCGCGCCAGTAGTCAAAGCCGCGACCCAGCTCGGCCCCCGCCCACACCAGCGTGGCGCTGCCCGCGGCCACGCCCCACAATTGATGCATGCCGCCCAGCAACACCACCAGCAGGGCATCCAGCGAGGTGGACAGGCCCGCCGCAGAGGGAAACACGGCGCCCTGATGCGCCGCGAACAGGCCCCCGGCCAGCCCAGCCAACACCGCGCTGGCGACAAAAATACGGTACTTGATCCAGCCCGCGGGCAAACCACTGGCACCCGATCGCAGCGGCGCATCGCGCACCGCCTGCAAAGCCGCGCCCAGGCTGGATTGACTGAATCGGCCCAGCCCCCAGACGCACAGCAGCGCCAGGCCAACCAGGAAAAAATAGAAAACGGTGCGCGTGTCGTCGCGCACCAGAGCCAAGCCGATGATGCCGTTGTCGCCACCAGTCATTGCCACCCACTGGCTGGCGCCGGCCCACACCACCTGCGCCAATGCCAGCGACAGCATGGCCAGATAGACCCCCGCACTGCGCACCACGAAAGTTCCAAATACTGCGGCCACCAGCAGAGACAGACCGCAACCGGCCACCAGCGCCCAGGGCAACGCCACACCCCATGTGCTGTGGGCCAGCGCCGCGGCATAAGCCCCGAGCGCAAAAAAAGCCGCATGACCAAAACTGACCAAGCCGCCCAGCGCCATCATGGCTTGCAGACTGATGCCAAAAATCAGCAAAATCAAGGCATCGGCGGCCAGCGTCTGCCAGTAGCCACCCAGCCATCCGAGCGCACTCAGAGCCGCCAAAATCGCTACAAACAACAGCGCTGTGTGCCCACGTTTGACGGGCGCTAGAACAAACTTCTGCACTATTTCCTGGGGACCGGCGTCAAGCGGCTGGCCGAGCAAGCCCAGCGGCCGCAGCGCCAGCACCAGCGCCATGGTGACGAACACCAGCACCAGCGTGGCCTGCGGTAAAACGCTCACCCCCAGCGCGTGGATCAAGCCAATCAGGAGCGCGGCAAAAAAAGCCCCGGCAATGCTGCCCAGGCCGCCCGTGACCACCACCACAAAGGTTTCCACCACCACGTTCACATCCATCTGCAGATTGGCCGGTTCGCGTGGCAGTTGCAGCGCACCACCCAGCCCGGCCAGCAGGCAACCCAGCACCACTGCGCCCAGCATCAGCGGCTTCGGATTAACACCCAGCGCCGCGAGCATGCTGCGATCTTGCGTGGCGGCACGCAGGCGCTGGCCAAAACGCGTGCGCTGCAACAGCAGATGCAGCCCGAGCCAGACCAGCGGCCCGAGCGCAATGGTGAACAGCTGGTACTGCGGAAAATACTCGCCCCACAGCTCGACCGAGCCTTTCAGGCCTGGCAGGCGCGGCGCAAACACCTCGTCCGGCCCGAAGCCCCAGCGCATGGCGTCATGCAACGCCAGCGACAGTCCAAAGGTGGCCACCAGTTGATACAGCTCGGGCACGCCATACAGCCGTCTTAACAAGACAAATTCGGCTATGGCCCCCGTTACTCCTGCGCAAACAGCTCCTAACAGCATAGCAACCAAGTACAACGCCGCACTCTCACCCCAGGCCGGGAACCAGTTGGTGACCCAATGCGCCGTAAACAGTGCGCCCAGCATGAAGAAGCTGCCATGGGCAAAGTTGACGATGCGGGTGACGCCAAAAATCAGCGTCAAACCCGCCGCCATCAGGAACAGGGTGCTGGCGTAGCTCAGGCCGTTCAGAAGCTGGATGGCGAAGAAACTCATCTGGCGAATCCGGCCGTCAGTCAAGCCAGTGCGTGAACTCGGCCACCGGCACGCGCGGCGTGCAAAAGCTGTTGACCAAAGCGCCCTCATCGGCATAGCCCAGCGCCATGCCACAGACCAGCATCTCATCGGCGCCAGCTCCAATGTGCGGCAGGATGATCTTGTTGAAAGTATTCCAGGCCTGCTGTGGACAGGTGTGCAGACCGTGGCCGCGCGCGGCGACCATCACGCTTTGCAGAAAGGTGCCGTAGTCCAATAATGAGCCGCGCCCCATGCCCCGGTCAACCGTGAACATCAGGCCCACCGGGGCGTCAAAGAATTTGAAATTGCGCTGGAGTTGGTAATGCATTTTGTCTCTGTCGGCCTTGCCAATGCCGAGCAGCCCATACAGGCCCCAACCGTTTTCACGCCGCCGGTCAATATAAGGGCTGATCCATTTTTCGGGGTAATAGTCGTACTCCTCGTGGTACTCGATCGCCTCAGCCGGATTGGCACGAATGGCATCATGAGCGGCGCACACCTTGTCCACCAAGGCAGCGCGGCTGGCACCCGTCAGCACGTACACCTTCCAGGGCTGGGTGTTGCTGCCGGAGGGTGCCCGGCTTGCCACTTGCAGCAAGTCAGTGATGGTCTGGCGCGACACTGGCGCCTGGGTGAAGGCACGGGTCGCGCGGCGCGACGTAATGGCCATGTCAACAGCAGCGGCATTCAGGCGCATCGTTTCGAGGTTGTTTGAGCTCATAAAAGTCTCTCCAGAACAGTTTTAAGATTGAGCGGCAAAGGCGTCGGGCGGCGCGTTGCCTTGTCCACATAGACGTGAATGAAGTGGCCGCTGGCAGCCGTCAACGGCGCACCTTGGGCAAACAGGCCGATTTCATAGCGCACACTGCTGGCGCCGAGCCGGGCCACCCGAATACCGGCCTCCACCGTTTGCGGAAAGGCCAGCGGTGCAAAATAGCGGCATTGGGTTTCAACCACCAGCCCAATGGTCTCGCCGTGCGCAATGTCAAGCACACCTTGCTCGATCAGGTAGGCATTCACAGCGGTGTCAAACCAACTGTAATAAACCACGTTGTTCACGTGACCGTAGGCGTCGTTGTCCATCCAGCGCGTCGTCAGGCTGCGAAACACCCGGTAGGCACTGCGCGGCTGGGCTTGGGGTTTGATGGCTGGTGTGTCGTGCATAAGGGCTGATTTTGCCAGTGTGCCGGTCGCTGGCGTTCAGCCGGGCCGTTGACGCGCGCTGCGCGGACAAAAATGCCTGCCTGCGGACATTGTGTCGGGACCCTGAACAAGCCAGTTTCTAGAATTCCCGGTCTAATATGTTGCATTGCAGCAAAAAAGACTTGCAAGGCATCCGGATAACCCTATAATTCGTTTTATGCTGCACTGCAACATATACCAAACAAAGGTTGGGGTTCGGCGCAGATACTGTTTCATTACCTCGTTTTTATTGGAGAAATTTATATGTTGACCGTCGAACAAGTTATGGCTTCGCAAAAAGCAAGCGTCGAGACCCTCCTGGGTCTGACTTCCAAGGCCTTTGAGGGCGTTGAGAAGATCGTTGAACTCAACCTGAGCGCTTCCAAAGCCGCCCTGGCTGAAACTGGCGACACTGCCAAAGCCCTGCTCAGCGCGAAAGACGCACAAGAGTTGCTGGCTCTGCAATCCGGCCTGTTCCAGCCGCTGGCTGAAAAGACCGCCGCCTACAGCCGTCATCTGTATGACATCGCTACTGGCTCGGCTGCTGAATTCGGCAAGGCCCTTGAAGGTCAAGCCGCTGAAGCGCAACAAAAATTCATGGGCCTGGTGGACAACGCCGCCAAAAATGCACCGGCTGGTTCTGAAACTGCTGTTGCAGTGATGAAAAGCGCTGTGGCTGCTGCCAGCAACGCACTGGAATCGGTGCAAAAAGCGGTGAAACAAGCCACCGAAGTTGCTGAAGCCAACTTCAACGCCGTGTCGGCCACCGCAGTAAACGCTGCCAAGCCGGCTGCGAAAAAGCGCTGATTGAAGATGTAAATTTGGGTTAGCGCACAGAAAAGTCGCTTTTTGGAGCGTAAGCTCTATCCTTAATAGGGAAAACCCTGAGATAATATAAATTAGCAAGATTGTTGAGAAACGCTTAGTTTCTATTGGTTGTCTCCTCGGGTCCTTTCGTAACCAACAGGTTCAGGGACTCCTTAAGGGCTGGTCGCAAGACCGGCCCTTTTTTTGTGCGCGCTACTGACACCGGTTCGAAAAACGTCCGCATCTGACTGCCACAAAGCGTGCACCCGATCCACAGGCCAGAACAACAGCGATCGGCAAACTCAAGATGTCAAACCGCCCCCGGTAACCAGCGCTACCCAGCGACCTGGTTTTTGACCTGCACCATCTCGGCGACGATCGCCACCGCAATCTCAGCCGGGGTTTTTGCGCCCAGCGCCAAACCGACCGGGCCGTGCAAACGAGCCAAGTGTTCAGGACTCAAATTGAAGTGTTCGGCCAGTCGTTGCTTGCGAGCTTCCTGGTTGCGCCGCGAGCCCAGTGCACCGACATAAAAAGCATTTGATTGAAGCGCTTCAATCAAAGCCATGTCGTCAAGTTTTGGGTCATGCGTGAGCGCCACAATGGCTGTATGGCCATCTGGCACCAACTCACGCACCACGTCGTCAGGCATCCCCTCAATGCGCCGAATGCCCGGCAGCCCGGCGACCCAACTCCCGGCATATTCCTCACGCGGGTCGCACACCAGCACCTCAAAACCAAGCATAAGCACAATTCTCGCGACCGCCTGCGACAACTGGCCCGCGCCAATCAGCAACAGACGCCACTGCGGACCAAATACGGTACTTAAGGTCACACCATCAAACTCCAGCGCTTGCCCCGGCAGCGCAGCGGTCAGCCGCACCTCACCCGTCGCCAGCGTCACACTACGCAGCACCAACTGGTGTGCCGCCGTGCGTGACAATAGTTCTGTCACCCAAGAGGTATCCACCAAAGGCTCCTGCAGCAGGCGCAAGGTGCCGCCGCAAGGCAAGCCGAAGCGGCTGGCTTCTTCCCGACTGACACCATAAACCACAATTGATGGCTTTTCGGGTGCGCATGAAGCCGCACCGCCAGCCCTGGAACCGGCCTGGATGCGGGCAATCAAATCGTCTTCAACGCAACCACCCGAGACCGAACCGCTCAACACACCGTCATCACGCACCGCCAGCAGCGCCCCCACGGGTCGTGGCGCGCTGCCCCAGGTCTGCACCACGGTAAACAGCGTCACCGCATGACCCGCACGGTGCCAATCAAGGGCATCGCTCAAGACTTCCAGATCAAGACTTTGCATCAATCCTCCTTAACCCTCATGTTGGAACAAGCGCCGCACCACCGAGCGCAACCAGCTATGCGCCAGGTCATGGGTCATGGACTGATGCCAAACCATGCAGACGTCGTAGCGCGGCCCATGATTGGGCAGCTCCCAAATACGGACATCGTAGCGTGGCGCCAACGAAATGGCATACATCAGGGGCACGATGGCCATCAGGTCGGTTCGGGTCACCAATTCGGGCAGCGCGCCATAGTGGCGGGCGCGCAGCACGATACGGTCATTGAGTTTGAGTTTGGTCAGCATCAGATCCACACTGCCATGAAAGGTAGCGGCCGGCAGGGCCACAGCCAGCGACGCGGCGGAAAGCTGTCGTGCGCTCAAACTGACGCCGTCATGCCCACTGCGCGGATGCCAGTCACTCGCAGTAATCGCCACAAAGTTCTCCTGAAACAGCAATTCGCTGGCAATCGAGTTGTGACTCGGACCCAGGATGCCAATCGCCAAATCGATTTCGTGAGCATCGAGTGCCGTGCCGACCTGCAACGCCGGCACCGACACGTTGGACACCTGGCTATGCGGTGACTCGCTTCGCAGGGCCTGCGCCAAGGGGGGAAGAAACATCATCTCCCCCAAGTCGGAGAGGGAAAGACGCCAATGAATACTGCTGCTGGCGGGCTCGAATCCATCGGTACTTAAAACTGTGGACTCCAGCGTGTGGAGCTGAGCGATCAAGGCTGGCACGATGCGCTGCGCGGTGCGGGTCGGGTGCAAGCCGTGCGGCGATCGCACAAACAGCTCATCGTCGAAAAAAACCCGCAGGCGCGCCAGTGCATTGCTGGTGGCTGGCTGCGACAAAGCCAACTGGCGCCCAGCCTCGGTCACTGAGCCGGCGCGATAAACCGCGCACAGCACGCGCAGCAGGTTGAGATCAAGATGTCTGAAATTCAGCGGTCGGTTGGAAGTCGCCATATTTGTTTGCTGAATGTAGCGGATTTCGACAATCAATTAGGAAAATAGCACCAAAGCGTCTAGATTGCGCATAAAACAAGCCCCTACTGGGAACACAACTATACGCAAACGTGTATGGAAATTTGACTCCATCACGAAGGAGACAGAATGTACGAAATACGCTTCCAGGGGCGCGATGGTCAAGATCCTGGATCTGCTGGGGCTGGCTGGCGCCAAGGGCATGCCCATCTGCGGCATGACAGCCTGCCGCTGCGATAGACCCGCCGACCCGGCACGAGTCGGGCAGCAACGGGTGCCGACGCAGGTACCAGCACGGTCCCGTCATGAGCATGATTTTTGTCCAGGTTGGAGGTGACGTCTGTGACGCCGGTAACATCGCTTTTACGACGCGGTGCTGGCAGCACTTATTGAGCCTTTACATGGTAAACCCCGGTATAACGATCCTGCACTCATGTTTAAGATAAGGCACAGCATCGCAAATAGAAATAGAAATAGAGTCAAACAATAAATGAGCCACTCATCGTCGCGAAAGCAAGACCAGGCGCTGGCCGAATTATTTATTGGTGAACCGGGTGCCATGCGGCTTGACCCGGTAGCGCCGCCCTCAACTCGCCGCATACGACCTGCCTTTAATTCATTATTAACCGGAGAGAGACAATGACCTTCAAAAGAACCCTGCCCCTGCTGGCCGCACTGGTGGTTGCCACCATGGCCCATGCTGACATCAACGTCGGCGTCACGTTATCGGCAACCGGCCCCGCTGCTTCTCTGGGGATTCCCGAGAAAAACACGATTGCTCTGATGCCCACCACTATTGACGGTCAGAAGATCAATTACATCGTGCTCGACGACGCTTCCGACACCACGGCTGCTGTCACCAACACCCGCAAACTGATCAACGAATACAAGGTCGATGTGATTCTGGGTTCGACCATCACGCCCAACTCGCTGGCCATGATCGACGTCGTCGCTGAGGCGCAGACACCGATGATCTCGATGGCCGCTTCAGCCCGCATTGTCGAGCCCCAGGATGCCAAGAAACGTTGGGTTTTCAAGACGCCGCAGAACGACATCATGATGTCCCTGGCGATCGCCGCCCACATGGCCGACAGTGGCGTCAAGAGCGTTGGCTTCATCGGTTTTTCCGATGCCTACGGTGAAGGCTGGTATCAGGAATTCAGCAAGATTGCCGCCATCAAGAACATTCGAATCGTCGCCAACGAACGCTACAACCGCACCGACACGTCGGTCACCGGTCAGGTGCTGAAAATCATGGCGGCCAAGCCCGATGCCGTGCTGATAGCGGGTTCCGGCACGCCGGCGGTGCTGCCGCAGCGCGCGCTCAAGGAACGCGGCTACAGCGGCAAGCTCTACCAGACGCACGGTGTCGCCAACAACGACTTTTTGCGCGTCGGCGGGAAGGACGTGGAAGGCACTTTCCTGCCATCCGGTCCGGTGCTGGTGGCAGCCCAGTTGCCGGTCAAACATCCGGTGAAAGCATCGTCACAAGAATACATCGCAAAATATGAAAAAGCCTACGGAGCTGGTTCGGTCTCGACCTTTGGCGGACACGCGTGGGATGCGGGCAAGCTGATGCAAGCCGCTGTCGGCCCGGCCTTGAAAAAAGCCAAACCAGGCACCGTTGAATTCCGCATTGCGCTGCGTGATGCACTGGAAAACGCGAAAGAAGTGGCCGGCGCACACGGTGTCTTCAACATGTCGGCCACCGATCATCTGGGCTTGGACCAACGCGCACGCGTGATGGTCAAGATTGAGGGTGGCGCCTGGAAATACCAGCCCTGATGGACAGTCAAATCGCCTTGCTGCTGGGCCAGGACGGCATCGTCAACGGGGCAGTCTATGCCTTGATGGCGCTGGCCCTGGTGCTGGTGTTCTCGGTCACCCGGGTGATCTTCATTCCGCAAGGCGAGTTTGTCGCATTTGGTGCGCTGACCATGGCACTGCTACAGGCCGGCCGCACGCCAGGCACCCTGTGGCTCCTGCTGGCATTGGCGGCGCTGACCTTGATCGTGGAAGCCGTACGGCATCAACGCGGCGTGGCGGTGGACTGGCCATCAACGCTGATCTGGGCCGTTGCATTGCCGGGCTTGGCCGCCTTCATTGTCCTGGTCCTGGTACCGGCTTCAATGATTGGACGGGCCAGCGCCGCTT
>JADGRK010000051.1 GCA_017880985.1 Rhodoferax sp.
TGGGCTGGTACTGGAGTGGCTGTTGTTTCGTCATTTTTATGCGCGCGACCACCTTGATCAGGTGCTGCTCACTTTCGGGCTGATTTATATCTTTGAAGAACTGCGCTCCATGCTTTGGGGCGATGACGTTCACAGCGTCGCCATCCCTGAATTGTTGAGCGCATCGATTCCCCTGACCGACAACCTGTCCTACCCGGTCTATCGCCTTTTCATGTCAGGTGTCTGCATCATGCTGGCGATCGGCTTATATCTGCTGATCGCCAAAACCCGGCTCGGCATGAAAATCCGCGCCGGCGCGTTCAATCGCGATATGACCGAGGCGCTGGGGGTCAACATCAAGCTCATTCATGCCATCGTGTTTGCCTTGGGGGTAGGCCTGGCCGCCGTGGCGGGGATGATCGCGGCACCGATCTCCAGCGTCTATCCGAACATGGGCTCACAAGTTTTGATCATGTGTTTCGTCGTGGTGGTCATTGGTGGCATTGGCTCGGTGCGGGGCGCGCTGATTGCGGCGCTACTGGTGGGTCTGGTGGACACGTTTGGCAAGGTTTTATTGCCCTCCGTGTCGGGCATGCTGGTGTACCTGCTGATGGCGGCGGTATTGCTGTGGAAACCTGAAGGTCTGTTCAAGCAATGAGCACGGCAAAGGCCAACCTCGAAGTGCTGCCACGCAGCGTACAAGTTATGCTGATTCTGGGTTTGCTGGCGCTGGCGGCGTTTCCGTTTGCCGGTACCGATTTTTACATCCAGATGGTGACACGCATGATGATCCTGGCGATTTATGCCATGAGTCTGGATCTGTTGCAGGGCGTCACCGGCCTGGTCTCGCTGGGACATGCGGCGTATTTCGGTCTGGCCGGTTATGCGCTGGCCTTTTTGATGCCACCCAATGAGGCTGCCTCTTTGTGGCTGACCCTGCCGCTGGCGGTGCTGGCCTCGGGACTGGCCGCCTTGGTGATCGGTTTTTTTGTGGTGCGCACACACGGCATTTACTTCATCATGGTCACCATGGCGTTTGCCCAGATGATTTTTTACCTTTTCTTTGACAACAAGGCACTGGGCGGCTCCGACGGCCTGTATGTCAACTTCAAACCCAGCGCGACGCTGTTTGGCGTCAGGTTGTTTGACCTGGACAACAAGGCCACCTTCTACTACTTCACCTTGGCCGCGCTGCTGCTGGTCTATGTCTTCCTGCGGCGGCTGCTGTGGAGCCCATTTGGCAGGGCACTGGCGGGCATTCGTATCAATGAACACCGCATGCGCGCCATGGGATTCGCCACTTTTGGCTACAAACTAACAGCCTTCACGCTGGCCGGTGCATTGGCCGGCCTGGCCGGCTATCTGTGGGGCGTGCAGACCGGTTACATCAACCCCGAGCTGATGGGTTTTCACATGAGCGCGCACGCGGTCATGATGGTCATTCTGGGCGGCATGGGCAACTTTGCCGGTGCCATTGTGGGCGCTTTCACGTTTGAATATGTGCTGGAAGTGTTCAAGGATTTGCCGCAAGTCGGCGGCATCAATCTGGGCAAACATTGGCAACTCTGGATCGGCAGCTTCATTGTGCTGGTGGTGCTGTTTGCGCCGCGCGGCCTGCTCGGTCTGACCCAGCACCTGGGCTTGCGCAACAAGGTCGGCGATGAGTGAAGTGCTGCTCTGTGCGCACCGGCTGACCAAGCGTTTCGGTGGGCTCACCGCGGTGAATCAGGTCTCCCTGGAGCTCTGGCGCGACCGAATTCACGCCGTGATCGGCCCCAACGGAGCCGGCAAATCAACCCTGACCAGCCTGCTCTCGGGTGACCTGCCGGCCACCTCCGGCCAGATCACCCTGTGTGGCTGCAATATCTCGGGCTGGCCAGCCGAGCAGGTCTCGCGCCAGGGCCTGGGTCGGAGTTACCAGAAGACCAATATCTTTCTACCCTTCACGGTGTCAGAAAACATTCACCTGGCGGCCCAGTCGCGCGACCCACAACAGCCCTGGAATCCGCTGCGCTGGCTGCAAAAGGCCACGCATTCAATCGCTGCCAATGCGCGCTCTACGAAGGCACTTGAGCTTTCTGGTTTGGAGGAGCGACGTGATCTCCTGGCCGCAGCCCTGAGCCATGGCGAGCGGCGCCAGCTTGAGATTGCCATGACCCTGGCGACCGAGCCCGAGGTGCTGCTGCTCGATGAGCCGCTGGCGGGCATGGGAGCAGCGGAGGCACAGCGCATGGTTGAGCTCCTGTTGCAGCTTAAGAAAGACCATGCCATGCTGCTGGTAGAACACGACATGGACGCCGTCTTTGCGCTGGCCGACCATTTGACGGTGATGGTCAACGGTCAGGTCATTGCCAGCGGTGCACCCGCCGCGGTAAGAGCCAACCCCGATGTGCAATCGGCCTACCTGGGTGAAGAGACGCCATGAGCGAGCTGTTGATCAAGGCGCGCGCCATCAATACCTACTACGGTGCCAGCCACATCCTGCGCAATGTTGACTTCTCGCTGGCGCGCGCTCAGACCCTCGGCCTGATGGGACGCAACGGCATGGGCAAGAGTACGCTGCTCAAAAGCATCATGGGCCTGGTCAAGCCGCGCAGCGGCTCAATTGAGATCATGGGTCAGTCCATGCTCGGGCGTGCTCCTTTCGAGATCGCGCGACGGGGCATCGCTTACGTACCGGAGGGGCGCGGCATCTTCGGCAACTTGAGCGTACTTGAAAACCTGGAAATGACGGCGCGATCCGGCACCCGGGGCCAACTGGACTGGACTTTGGAGCGCGTGCTCGAGACTTTTCCACGGCTAAAAGAACGCCTGCACCACGGCGGCTGGCAATTGTCGGGCGGCGAACAACAAATGCTCAGTATTGGCCGGGCCTTGCTGACCAACCCGGACGTTCTGATTCTGGACGAGGCAACCGAAGGTCTGGCACCGTTGATGGCGCGCGAAATCTGGCGCATCTGCGGCCTCATCCGAGCCACCGGCATCAGCAGCGTGATCGTCGACAAAAACTGGCGGCATGTGACCAAAATCACCGACCGTAACGTCATTCTGGTCAAGGGCGAGGTGGTGTTTGATGGCAGTTCGGCGCAACTGCGCTCCGAGCCCCAACTGCTGGCGCAGCACTTGGGAATTTGAGGCCGCTAGGCACGGCTTGCCAAGCGCCGCGAATCGAAGCCACCGTTTCGAACAAAGTTTGACCCAGATCAGTGATCTTGAATGCGGCTTTGAAATAATTTTCCAAACAATGTTGCATTACAGTACCGTTATACGATAATGGCACGCATAGAGGTTGTGGGCTGACGCGATGTAACCCAAAACCAATCGCGATTGACATCACCACAGGAGACGAACTCATGAGCATCAATGCCTACCGTTGGCAGATGACCCAACCCGGCGCGCCGTTCGAGCGGGTCGCATTTATGGCTGAACCTGGTATCGCTGAAGTGGTGGTAGCGATCGCCGGTTGCGGCGTTTGTCACACTGATCTGGGTTACTACTACGACGGCGTGCGCACCAACTCCAAGCTGCCACTCACGCTCGGCCACGAGATCAGCGGCCATGTGGTGGGCGCTGGCGCCCAGGCCCAAGGCTGGCTCGGCAAAGCGGTGATCGTGCCCGCAGTGCTGCCTTGCGGTGAATGCGATTTATGTCAGCGTGGTCTAGAGCCGATCTGCCGCTCGCAAAAGATGCCCGGCAACGACATCCAGGGTGGCTTTGCCTCGCACATTGTGGTGCCGGGCCGGGGTTTGTGCGAAGTCGATGAGGGTCGTCTCGCCAAAGCAGGCCTGAGCCTGGCGCAGGTTTCCATTGTGGCCGATGCACTCACTACGCCCTACCAGGCAGTGCGTCGCGCCGGTGTCACACCGGGCAGTCTGGCGATTGTGATTGGTGCCGGTGGCGTCGGTGGCTACTGCGTGCAAGTCGCCCATGCCTTTGGTGCCCAGGTGGTCGCCATCGACGTCGATGATGACAAGCTGGCCGCCGTCGCCGCACATGGTGCCGCACTGACGCTCAATGCCCGCAATCTGGATGCCAAGGCACTCAAGGCCGCCATCAACGCATTCGCCCAGCAAAATGGCCTGCGCCGCACTGAATGGCAAATTTTTGAGTGTTCTGGCAGTGCGGCCGGGCAGCTTTCGGCCTACAGCCTGCTGGTGCATGGCGCCACCTTGTCGGTCGTGGGTTTCACCATGGATAAGGTCGAAGTGCGCCTGTCAAACCTGATGGCTTTTGATGCCCGAGCGCTAGGCAACTGGGGTTGCCCGCCCGAGTACTATCCGGCCGCTTTGGAGCTGGTGCTCAGTGGCCAGGTGGCAATCGCCCCTTTTGTTGAGCTGCGTCCACTGGAGAGCATCAACGAGGTCTTCCCTGCTGTGCACCAGCACGAGATCAAAAAACGTGTGGTGCTGACCCCCGCCGCCTAAACCCAACTTTGTCCAAACCAGGAGCCCTTATGACTGCCACTGCTTCCACCCATGAATTCAAGAACCACGACCTGGTCGATAACATCGTCAAGCCCGGCGTGCGTTTTGAAAAACGCCCGGCCCATTTGCCCGATGGCACTGAGGTACCGGGGCTGTACAACGCCTGGATCACGCTTGACAACCCGAGTCAATACAACTCCTACACCACCGACATGGTCAAGGGTGTGATTCTGGCGATGCGCGCGGCATCCAACGCACGCGATGTCAATTGTGTGGTCTTCACCGGCGCTGGCGACAAGGCCTTTTGCACCGGCGGCAACACCAAGGAGTACGCCGAGTACTATGCCGGTCAACCGCAAGAATACCGCCAGTACATGCGTTTGTTCAACGACATGGTGAGCGCCATTCTGGCCTGTGACAAACCGGTCATCTGCCGCGTCAACGGCATGCGCATCGGGGGTGGCCAGGAGATTGGCATGGCATGTGACTTCTCGGTGGCACAAGACCTGGCACGCTTTGGTCAAGCTGGCCCCAAACATGGCTCGGCACCGATCGGCGGCTCAACCGACTTCCTGCCGATCATGGTGGGCGCCGAGCGCGCCATGGCGGCGTGCGTGTTGTGTGAGCCATTCTCGGCCCACAAAGCCAACTGGATGGGTATCCTCACCGCCGTGGTTCCCGCGCTCAAGGTCGATGGAAAATTTGTTGCCAACCCGCTGGTGCACACCCAGGAGATGGTCGACGAATACGGCTGCTTTGCCTATGGCGAGCCCAAAACCGGTGACGCACTCAAGGCCGGCAAAGCGCTGCTAGGGCGTGGCACGGTCGATCTCTCGCTGCTCGATGCCAAGGTCGAAGAGCTGTGCGCCAAGATGCTGCTGACCTTTCCCGACTGCACCACCAAAACCGTGGAAGAGCTGCGCAAGCCCAAGCTCCAGGCCTGGAACCAGAACAAAGAGAATTCACGCGCCTGGCTGGCCTTGAACATGATGACCGAGGCCCGCGCCGGTTTTACCGCCTTCAATGAAGGTACCAAAGATGACCGTGAAGCCAACTTTGTGCTGCTGCGCCAGAAGCTCGCCGCCGGTGAGAGCTGGGTCGGGCCTTTGCACGATTCGATTCAACCGCGCAATAAGCACAAAGCCTCATGAAAAATTGGGGGACAGACCGCAGTTACGCGAAGCGAACAAGCTCTGTCCCCAACATTTTGAGCCAAGCATGACTAATACAACTACCCTAACTCCTCTCAAAGTCTGGCTTGAGCGCGACGGCGCACTGTTGCGCTTGCGCTTGGCTCGGCCCAAAGCCAACATTGTCGATGCCGCCATGATTGCGGCGCTGCACGCGGCGTTGGATGCCCACCAAACAGCGCACGGACTGCGCGCGGTGCTGCTCGATGCCGAAGGTCCTCACTTCAGTTTTGGTGCCAGTGTCGAAGAGCATCTGCTGCCAAGCTGTGCGGCCATGCTGAGCGCGCTGCACGCGCTGATCATCACCATGGTCGAGTTCCCGGCACCGATTCTGACGGTGGTGCGGGGCCAGTGCCTGGGTGGCGGGCTTGAGGTTGCATTGGCCGGTGGGCCGATCTTTGCCACACCCGACGCGCAGCTCGGCCAACCAGAAATGAAGCTCGGTGTTTTTGCCCCGGCGGCCTCCGCCCTCTTGCCCTACCGGGTCAACCAGCCCAACGCCGAGGACTTGCTGTTCTCGGGGCGTTCAGTGAGCGGCGCAGATGCCCATGTCATGGGTTTGGTGCAAACAGTCGCCGATGATCCCGAAGCAGCGGCGCTGGCGTATTTTGATAGTCACCTGGCAAGCAAGAGTGCCGCCGCGCTGGCTTGCGCGCTGGCCGCGGCGCGCGGCCCCCTGATTCGCAACTTGCGGGCACGCTTGCATGAGCTTGAAACCCTGTACCTTCATCGTCTCATGAAAACCCGCGATGCCAACGAAGGTCTGGCCGCTTTTCTGGACCGGCGCACACCCAACTGGGAGCATATTTGATGTTAGCGATTTCACCCGTTGCCAAAATTCTGGAGCGCTGCCAAACGCTGTTTGACGATTTGCATTTCAACGCCGTCAAAGACTGGAAGGCCGCCGTGCCAGGACGCAAGGCAATCGGCTATATGCCGGTCTATGTGCCGCGTGAATTGATCCACGCTGCGGGCATGTTGTCGGTGGGCATTCTCGGCGGTGGTGATTCGCTTGAAGTGATTCAAGGCGACGCCTACTACCAGAGCTACATTTGCCGCATTCCGAGATCAACCATCGAGATGGGTCTGACCGGGCGTCTGGACAGTCTGGACGGCATGCTGTTTCCGTCCACCTGCGACGTTATCCGCAACCTCTCTGGCATGTGGCAAATCCTGTTCAAGGACAAGTACGTACGCTACTTCGACGTGCCGCAAAATTACGACGACGAAGTCGGCGGCCGGTTCTACCAGCAAGAGATGGAAGTGTTGCGCCAGGACTTCGCCAAACTGGTGGGCAAGCCGATCACCGATGCCGCACTGAATGCTTCGATTGCAGTCTATAACGACAACCGCGCGGCGATACGTGATCTGTATGCCTATCGCGCCAGCAAGCCCTGGCAGGCACCGACATCCGAACTCTACCTGGTGCAGCGCGCCGGCATGATTCTGCCGCCCGAAGAACATACCCAGATGATCCGTGATTACCTCGCGGCCACTGACGCCGTGCCGCGCGCGAAACGCGACAACGCGCGCGTTGTCATCAATGGCACGTTCTGCGAGCAGCCACCGCTGACGCTGATCAAGTCGATCGAGATGGCGGGCTGCTACATCGTCGATGATGACTTCATGCT
Source organism: Rhodoferax sp. (assembly GCA_017880985.1). GTDB lineage: Bacteria > Pseudomonadota > Gammaproteobacteria > Burkholderiales > Burkholderiaceae_C > Rhodoferax. The sequence continues at coordinate 7,225 of JADGRK010000051.1, forward strand.
AGTCAGCCGCTGGTTGCTCGATGACGTGCCAGCCGATGGCAATCCGCTGGAAGAGTTGTCCAAAGCCTTTCTTCACCGCTCAGCCACCACGGCCGCCAAGTACGACCTGCGCCGTGAAGACAAGGGCCAGTACTTGCTTAAACAAGTCAAAACCATGGGCGCCGAGGGCGTGGTGTTTGCCGCACCGTCGTTTTGCGACCCGGCGCTGCTGGAACGCCCGATGTTGCAGGACGTGCTGACGCAACACAAGATTCCGCACACCGCCTTCAAGTACGCCGAGAACACCGGTCAGATGGCACCGATTCGCGAGCAGGCCGGCACTTTTGCCGATTCCATCAAGCTCTGGAATGCCGCGTGAAACAACGCCTCCCTATTTAGGAACCCTCTATGAATACCACCGTTGCCATGCCCACCTCGACCAAAAAGCCACAAAACGTTCAAAAAGAAGACGCGATGTGGCTGCAAAAAGAGCTCATCAACAAAAATTACATGGAGCTTGCTACCGCGCACGCCAACAACCGCAAGGTGTCAGCCACTTTTGTGCCCGGCAACCTCAACGAGCTGCTGATGTGCTTTGATTTCGCGCGCAGCCTGCCCGAGACCAACGCACTGCAAAACGGCATGCGTAAAAAGTCTGGCAAGATGATCATGGACGCCGAGCGTGACGGCCAAAGTGAAGACGTCTGCACCTATGTCAAGGCCGACCTCGGCATGTTGATGGGCGGCGAGATTGGCCCCACCGGTGACCCACTGCCCAAGCCCGACCTGCTGCTGCTGTCGTACACCGGCTGTTTCACTTTCATGAAGTGGTTTGAGCTGGTGCGCCACAAGTACGGTTGCGAAACGGTGATGCTGCATGTGCCCTACCAATCCGAGGGCCACATCGCGCCCAACATGCGCGAGTACGTGGTCAAACAGCTAAAAGAAACCGTGATTCCGACGCTCGAACGTGTCTCGGGCGTCAAGTTCGACATTGATCGGCTGCGTCAGTACATGCGCGAGTCCGCCAAGGCCGAAGAAGACCTGGTGGCCGTGCTGCAATCAGCCAAACACCGGCCCTCGCCGATTGACGGCTATTTTGGTGCGGTCTATTACATCGGGCCGATCTTTACCGCCTTTCGTGGCACGCCCGAGGCAACCCAGTATTACCGTGTGCTGCGAGAGGAAGTTGAGCAACGCATTCGCGACGGAAAGGGCCCAATCACGCCCGAGGGCGAGATGGCCGAAGAAAAGTACCGGCTGGTGGTCGAGGGCCCGCCCAACTGGACCAGCTTTCGCGAATTCTGGAAGATGTTTTCTGACGAGGGTGCGGTGGTCGTGTCATCAACCTACGCCAAGGTCGGTGGCTTGTACGACTTGGGGTTCCGCCATGACCCGGAGCATCCGCTCGAGTCGCTGGCCGACTACTGCCTGGGCTGCTACACCAACCTGAACCTGCCCACGCGCATCGACCTGATCTGCAAGTACATCGACGACTACCAGGCCGACGGTCTCCTGATCAATTCAATCAAGAGCTGCAACAGCTTCTCGGCCGGCCAGTTGCTGGTGTTGCGTGAGGTCGAAAAACGCACCGGCAAACCGGCCGCGTTTATCGAAACGGATCTGGTCGATCCGCGCTACTTTTCAGCCGCCAACGTGAAAAACCGGCTGGAGAGTTATTTCCAGATGATCAAAGCCAAGCGGGCCGCCCTGACCGGCGTGCATTAAATTATTAGGATCCACCATGCGTTGCTTTATCGGAATTGACCTCGGATCCACCACCACCAAGGCGGTGGTACTTGACGAGAACCAAAACATCCTCGGGCGCGGTATCACCAATTCGCGCTCCAACTACGACACGGCGGCGGCGATTGCCAAGCAGGAGGCGCTGGTCAACAGTCGCTTCTACCTCTTTCGTCAGGCCCTCGCCACCACCGGTGCCCTGAACGGCGCACTGGACGGTTTTCTGGGCCAATTGGAACGTGATTTCAGGCTTGAGCAATACCTGGAACAGCTTGGCGACTTGGAGCAAACCTGCCAGCGCAGTCTGGCCAGCGCCCGCTTTGATGACGCCAGTGGGGCGGTTGCGGTGGCACTGGCCGAATTGTTTCGCCGTTTGCAGAGTGGCGCGAGCGAGCTGTTCGGGCCCGGTGCCAAACGCAAGTCAGATTTCTTTCGCGACATTGCGGGCAGCCAGTACCTGGCCATCGGCGAAGTGGTTGCCAAAGAGGTGGGGACCCGCTATGACTTTTTGCTCAACCTGTTTGATCGCTCGATCATCGAGGTTGAAAACCGGGTCTATGCCGACTCGATCCGGCGCCACCTGCTGGCCGCACTTGAGCGCACTTTTGTCGCGCTGCCTGAAACCGCAGCGCGGCGCACACAGGTGGAAGCGCCGGTCAAGGGCATCCTTGATACCGAGCTTGAAGAGAGCTACGTGGTCGGTACCGGCTACGGCCGGGCGCGCCTGCCATTTTCCAAAGAGCACATCCGCTCCGAAATTTTATGCCATGGGCTCGGTGCCCATGTCATGTACCCGCACACCGCCACCGTGCTCGATATCGGTGGCCAGGACACCAAAGCGATCCAGGTCGATCCGAGCGGCATCGTCGAGAGCTTTCAAATGAACGACCGCTGCGCCGCAGGTTGCGGGCGCTACCTGGGCTACATTGCCGACGAAATGAACATGGGCTTGCATGAACTCGGCCCTCTGGCCATGAAATCAACCAAGACCATCCGCATCAACTCGACGTGTACCGTGTTTGCTGGTGCCGAACTGCGCGACCGGCTGAGCCTGGGCGACAAACGCGAGGACATCATGGCCGGGCTGCACCGAGCCATCATTTTGCGCGCCATGTCGATCCTGGCGCGCTCCGGTGGCATTCGTGACGAGTTCACTTTCACCGGAGGTGTCGCAAAAAACGAGGCTGCGGTCAAAGCCTTGAAAGACGTGGTGTTTGAAAACTACGGAAAGCTCACCCTCAACATTGATCCCGACTCAATTTACACCGGCGCGCTCGGTGGTGCCACCTTTGCCTGGCGCGCAGTGGTGGATGACGGCAAAGTGGCCGAGAACCGGCCAAACCAATAACTTGCGGGACAGACCGCAGCCACACGAAGTGGGCCAGCTCTGTCCCCAACTGATTAAAAAGAGAACCAACATGACTACAACCACCATCGGCATTGACATCGGTTCGGGCGCGGTCAAATCCGTCCTGTTTCGCAGCGAGGGCGAGCAGCACGAATGGCTGGCCAAACGCAGTGAGCGCATCCGTAGCCGCGATGCCATGACGCTGGCGCAAGAAGGCTTCGATGCCGTCCTGGCCGAGGCCGGGCTCGATCGCGACGACATCGACTACATCGCCACCACCGGCGAAGGCGAGAACGTCCAGTTTGCCACCGGGCATTTCTACTCGATGACCACGCATGCCCGCGGTGGCGTGTTTCTCGATCCAAGTGCGCGCGCCGTGGTCGATATCGGTGCACTCAATGGTCGGGCTATTTACATCGATGGGCGCGGCAAGGTGCTGTCATACAAAATGACCAGTCAGTGCGCATCGGGCTCAGGCCGTTTCCTGGAAAACATCGCGCGTTACCTGGGCGTCGCATTGGAAGAAATCGGGCCGCTCTCAATCAGTTCGAAAGAGCCCGAAAAAGTCAGCTCGATCTGCGCCGTACTGGCCGAGACCGATGTCATCAACATGGTCTCACGCGGCATTGCCACAGCCGACATTTTGAAAGGCATTCATCAGTCAATGGCCTCACGCATCGTCAAGCTGCTTAAGATTACCGGTATCAAAACCGGCACGGCACTGGTCACCGGCGGGATGGCCATGGACACCGGCTTGCTGGCCGCCATTCAAGAAGAGCT